>DATLII010000700.1:0-8630 GCA_035539495.1 Dongiaceae bacterium | reverse complement strand
GCAATTAACGCACCCATGCAAGGCAGCGCCGCCGACATTATTAAACGCGCCATGATCTCAGTGGATAATTGGATACAAAAAGAACAATTGAAAACGCGCATGATCATGCAGGTGCACGATGAGCTGGTGCTTGAGGTACCTGATCAGGAATTACTCACTGTAGAAAAAATGCTGCCTGAATTGATGCAAGACGCAGCAGTGTTAACGGTGCCCTTGCTTGTGGAAGTGGGAGTGGGAGATAATTGGGATCAAGCTCATTAGGTTAGGCAATCCCCCAATGTTGTCACGGCCTGTGAGCTTATATAACCAGAAAAAAAGATGAAGGATCGTTTGCTGACCCTCAGCGGCCTAAAAAAGGAAAAAATTTTCCAGCTCTGGTGAACTTTTTCCGGCACCGGCCGTCTCATATGATGCTAAGGCAGCAATCCCCAATCAGCCGATTCATCGGCTACAGCAAACCGGCTTTCCCCCAAGAGCCGGACCCTGACCGGTAGTTCGCCCCAAGACTACCGGTCTTTTTTTGCCTGCGATTTCTGTTTTGCCTGCGATTTTTGCAGCAACATCTTTAGAAGCTACTTCGCTTTTATTCGCGATTCCTTTTGTGCTCTCAGGGCGCTTCCAGATCCGGATCTTCATAACCAAACCAGTTAGCCAGCACTTGACGTGCGTCGTCGACACCGGTCTTGTCATGAGATGAAAATAATTGCGCACTGAATTCGCCTGGCAGCGATTTCAGTTCCTTGCGCACGGCTTGCAGTGCATTAGCGGCGGGCCCGCGATTCAGTTTGTCGCACTTGCTCAGCAGGATGTGCACCGGCATTTGGTTATGTTGAGCCCAGTCCAACATCATGCGATCAAATTCTTTCAACGGATGACGTACATCCATCACCAGAAACAGACCGGCCAGACACTCCCGTTGCTCCAGGTATTCGCCCATGTGCTTCTGCCACTCCAGCTTCACCTGCTCGGGCACTTGGGCATAGCCATAACCCGGCAGATCCACCAGTTTCCATTCGTCATTGACCCGGAAGAAATTGATGAGCTGGGTACGGCCCGGCGTCTTGCTGGTGCGGGCCAGCTTGCCCTGGTCCGCCAGTGTGTTGAGGGCGCTGGATTTGCCGGCATTGGAGCGGCCGGCAAAGGCGATTTCAATACCTTGCTCCGGAGGGCAACGACGCAGATCCGGTGCGCTCATGTCGAAGCGGGCCTGCCGCAACAGGGCAGTAAAGCTGTTCAGATTCATGGGCTGGGCCACCGTGACGGAGGAAGGCGCGCATTGTCGCCAATCTAACCAAGGCGGTAAAGGAGATTACCGCTTGCCAAGGGTTTGGGATATAATCGCCGGGTTTTTTGTGAGCGCTTTCAGCGCCGGCGCTGCAGGCCTCTACTGCAGGAAATGGGAGAGAGGGTCCCCCGACGGGCACCGACTACTTGGCTTGCCTTCGGGTCGACAGATTTCGATGTGTATCTGACAAGGGTTCAACTATGAAACGACTGATGATGGCTTCCGCCCTTCTGGCCTTCGGCTTTGCGGCTTCTGCCGTACAGGCTGAGCCGCCTGCCAAGTACAACATGTACTGCATTGCCTGCCACGGCACGGGCGCCGCTGGCGCTCCCAAAGTAGGTGATAAAGCCGCTTGGGAACCCCGTCTGGCTGCGGGCATCGACGCCCTTGTTGCCAGTTCAAAGAAAGGCAAGAACGCCATGCCGCCCATGGGTCTGTGCAATGACTGCACCGACGCCGAGCTCAAGCAAATCATTGAGTTCATGACCAAGTAACCGATTGCCAATAACAACAGCCCAGTTTTCGTCTTCGTATAACAGGAATCGCACTATGAAATTGGTAGCAAAAACGCTGGTGATGGCGGCGTTGTTAGGGGGTGCCGTCAATCTGGCTCAGGCAGCGGGCGACGCGGCCGCAGGCAAGGCCAAGGCGGCCGTCTGCGGTGCTTGTCACGGTGCCGACGGCAACAGTATGGTCCCCAACTTTCCCAAGCTGGCGGGCCAGGGCGAGCGCTATCTGGTCAAGCAGTTGCACGACATGAAGTCCAACGTCCGCGCAGTGCCGGAAATGGCCGGTATCACCCCCGGCCTGAGCGATCAGGATATTGAAGACCTGGCCGCGTTCTTTGCCAGCCAGAAAACTCAGGTGGGCGCTACCGATCCGGCCCTGGTGGAACTGGGTGCCAAGCTGTTCCGCGCTGGCAAGAAAGAAGCGGGCGTTACCGCCTGTGCAGGCTGCCACGGTGCCAATGGCCTGGGTATGCCGGAAGCGGGCTTCCCTGCCCTGTCTGGTCAGCACTCTACCTATGTTGAAGCTCAGCTGAAGGCGTTCCGCGCCGCCGGCCGGGAAGATGCAGAAGGCAAGCGCCGCACCAACGATGGCGAAGCCAAGATGATGCAAGCCACTGCGGCCCGCCTCAGCGACAACGAGATCAAGGCCCTGTCCAGCTTCATCAACGGGCTGCACTGAGCCACCGGATCCGCAGAAAAGGCAGCTTTGGCTGCCTTTTTTGTTGGCCGCTGGCGGGAACCCGCTTCGCGATACTCGGGTCCCATGTTGAACCTCATCTATTTCCGGCCCGCTCCATTTGTCAGCTCAATCAAGGAAATCGACCATGAAAAAACTGTTTATCTGGCTGCCCCTTTTGCTGATGGTGCTGGGTCTGCATGCCGGCGCCGCCGTAGCTGAAACCTATGCTGAAGGTGTGGATTACGAGGTGCTGGAAAAGCCCGGCAAGGTGGAACAGGCGGACAAGTTGGAAGTACGGGAATTTTTCTGGTACGGCTGTCCCCATTGCTTCCAGTTGGAAGCCCCGCTGGAAGAGTGGGCCAAGAATCTGCCGGCTGATGTGCATTTTGTACGCACGCCGGCTCCCATGAATGAGCGCTGGGTGTCCCAGGCCCACGCCTTTTACGTGGCGGAATCCATCGGCAAGCTGGACCAGATCAGCCCGGCTCTGTTCAACGCTATTCATGTGAAGAAAGAGAATATCTCCAGCCAGGAAGAACTGGCGGCCTTTTTCAAAGACTTCGGTGTCAGTGAAGAGGATTTCAACAAGCGCTACAACTCGTTCAGCGTGCGCACCAAGGTGCGTCAGGCCCGTACTCTGGCCCAACAATATGCATTGCGGGGCGTGCCGGCGATCATCGTGAACGGTAAGTATCTGGTGAAGGGCAAGGAAGGCTCGGGACCGGCTTCCATGTTGCGAGTAGCTGAATTCCTGCTGGAAAAAGAACGGGTCGGCAAAGCGATTACCCAGCCGGCGAAGTAAAACGTCGACCCTTACCAGAAACTTTCATGCTGAACACCTACACTGAAAGCCTGGTTTGACCGATAGCATTTGGGTCCGCGCCACCGTGACATTCAAGATTAAACCTTCACCAGCCCCGCAGCCCGCCGCAATGCCACCCACGGTGTTGCGGCTGCTCAGCTATAACATTCAGGCGGCGATCGGTACCAGCTCGTTCCACCACTACGTGACCCGCAGCTGGCGCCATGTGCTGCCAGACTGGCGCGGCCTGCAGCGGCTGGATCGGATTGCGCAGGTGTTGGCGCACTATGATCTGGTGTCGTTGCAGGAAGTGGACGGCGGCAGCCTGCGCAGCGGCTTCGTAAACCAGGTGGCCTACCTGGCGGAGCTGGCCCGGTTCGACTATTGGTACCAGCAGTTGAATCGCAATCTGGGTAAATTGGGCCAGTACAGCAACGGCGTACTGTCGCGCTTCGTGCCTTATGAGATCGAAGACCACAAACTGCCGGGCCTGAAGGGACGCGGCGCCATCGTGGCCAAATACGGCGATGCGGAGAACACGCTGGTTCTGGTGAATCTGCACCTGGCCCTGAGTGAGAAGGCGCGCTTCCGCCAACTGGGTTATGTGCGCGAACTGATTCAACATTATGAGCATGTGGTGGTCATGGGGGACATGAACTGTCGCAGCGATCAGATCATTGATACGCCGCTACGGGATACCCACCTGTTGCAGGTCACCGGCGACCACCACACCTACCCCAGCTGGAATCCGACCCGCAATATCGACCACATCCTGGTAAGTCCCAGCTTGAAGATCAATCACGTGAAAGTGCTGGATTACGACTACTCCGATCACCGCCCCATCGCCATGGAAGTGCAGGTGCCGCCGGCATTGGCGCTGGCCATGGGTTCCACCACCGTTGCGGCTGCAAGTTCCTGATTTAATACCCCTACGGCCCGTACAATCTTTCCGGCGCTCTGGCCGAAGTTTTCTATACTTCGATCATCCCCCCAAGATTTGCTCAAGGCCTGCATCCCCATGGCGGAACATGGTGCCCAGAACTGGAAGGAAAAATACCTTTCCGCGCTGGAAGAGTTCGAAACCAGTCACAAGAAGGATCAACTGCGGCTGGACCTATTACGTCGCGGCCTGGTGCGGGTCAGCCTGGCAGCCGACGGACAAGACAAAGCATTGGACCTGCAGCTGGACGAACTGCGCACCGCTTTGCGCAGCAATCGCGACATCAATTCCCTCGAACCCCTGGTATCGCAGCTAGAACACACCATTGTCTCGCTGGATGATCGGCGCAAGGACGATCACGGTGAACTGGAAAGTCTGCTGGATGCTGAACTAGAACACTGTTTGAACCTCGACCTGCCACGCCAAGAAAAATCCGCAATTCGTAAACTGCGCAAGGAACTGCCGGATCTGCTGGCCAACAACGGCTTCAATCTGGATCTGTGGAAGCGCATCCAGCAGGTGCAGGAGGACGTGCGTCAGCAACTGGCGGAACGCATCGATGAATTGGGCAGCAATAAGGGCAGTTTTTTGTCCCGCCTGTTCTCGGGGAGTGCGAGCGCCGCTGATCCTGCGCCCGATGTCACCGTGAGCGAGGACTGCGCACCAGCGACAACTCCCACCCGCTCGGAACCCGCACCGCAAGAACCGGAATACTCATTCAAAGACGCGCCCGCTGCCGCTTCACCGTCCTCTTCACCACCCTCTCCCTCTTCACCGTCCTCGCCCGATGCCGAGAACGATCCGCAATTGCTGGAGCGCCTGGGCCGTCTGCTGTGCAATCTGCTGAGCCAGTTGGAAGTGCCGGTGGAATACAGCCAGCGCAAGGAAAAACTGGTCGACCGCATCAAGTCGCCGTTCACGCTGGAGCAGTTGCCGGAATTCATCGATGAAACCACTCAATTGGTGGCATCGACCCGTTTGACCGCGCAAAAAGAATTCGAAAGTTTTCTGGTGGCATTGCACCAGCGTCTGCTGGATGTGCAGGAATTTCTGGTGACCGCGCGACAAGGTGAGGAACGTTCGCAGCGCAACCAGCAAAAACTCGATGCCGACGTGCGCCAGGAACTGCAGGAAATGAAAATCAGCGTGGCCGGCACCGAAGATCTGGGCCGCCTGCGCTCGGAAATCGAAGGCATGGTGAACCGGATCGTCGCGGCGGTAGACAGCTTCCATGCCGAGGAAAAAGGTCGTCGCGATGAGGTGTTCGGCCGCATCGAAACCCTAGCCAAGCGCATGGAGTCGATGGAAGCGGAGGCGTCGGACCTCAAAAGCAGCCTGGAGGCGCAGCGAATGGAAGCGTTACGCGATGCGCTGACGGAGTTGCCCAATCGCGCTGCTTATGACGAACAGGTGGAGCGCGAGTTTTCGCGCTGGCGTCGGCATGGGCGACCACTATCGATTTGCGTGGTGGACATCGATCACTTCAAATCCATCAACGACACCATGGGCCATTTGCGTGGCGACAAAGTGCTGAAGCTGGTGGCACGGGAGATTTCCCGGCGCGTGCGCAGCGAAGATTTTGTGGCCCGTTACGGCGGCGAGGAATTCATTATTCTGATGCCGGAAACCGATCAGCAAAGTGCATTGGCGGCGGCGGAGAAAGTTCGTCTGGCCGTGGCCGAGTGCCCGTTCAATTTCAACAACGAGCGCATTCCGGTGACTGCTTCTTTTGGAGTAGCCACATTTCAGGAAGGCGATGAAGTTGAAATCTGCTTTGAGCGAGCGGATAGAGCGCTATACCGGGCCAAGGCGGCAGGGCGTAACCGGGTGGAACGGGGCTGAACGGTGCGAGTTGCTGCGTTATTGAAAATACAGCGCCAGTAATAAATACCGGCGCTGCTGGCTGTACCAGATCGACGATTGAGAATTACAAGGTCGGCCCGCTTTCGTAAACCAATCCTTTCTCCTTGGCTTGCTCGCGCACGGCGCTGTGGATTTTGCCGTCGAGAGAATCCGCCACATCTTTCTGTTTCACCAATTCGTGCTTGATGTAGTCCTGCCGCTGCTGGCTGACCTGCGCGATTTCCGCCTGCAATTGTTTGCGCTGTTCAGCCTTGTCTTTGATCAGGCGCTTCTGTTCTTCCATTCCCAGTTTTTGCAGCGGCTCTGGCAGGCGCGTTTTGTCCACCGATTCCAATTTCACGCGGCCACTGGCTACGTCGTCCACCAGCTCGCTGTCGGCAAACAGGTTGCTGGCACCGGCGGCAGAAGCGTTGAATTCCGCCCGCTTCGCTTGCACTGCGGCAGGAGCGGCGGCATAGACTTTTTTCGCGGCGTCGGTTTTTTTCTCCAGTACCCGCCGGGTGTCGGCGTCGCCGTAGAAAACGCGGGTTTCATCCAATTGGCGTGACAAGGTGGCGATCTTGTCATCGAACGGCGTGGCGACGGCTACCGCACTACCGCTCTGCTCCACCTGGAAATAGCGGCCCTGGTTGAGACTGGCGATATGCTGCCAGACCTGGCGGGTGTCGGTTTCGCCGCCGGCCTGAATGCAGTTCACTACAATGCCCTTATTGGTCGCAATTTTCAGCGTATCCGGATAAGGCACGTCGTTGCTGTAATCCATATGCGGTGCGGCATCACCCACCAGGAAAATCACTTTGTAGCTGTTTTTGTCTTCGCTCCAGCTTACGCGGTTCACGGCGTCATGCAGCGCCTGGTTTACGCTTTCAGGGCCGTCACCGCCACCTTCGGCGCGGAAGTCCATCAGCGCCGCGTACATGGAATCCATATCGGGTGAAAGATCCAAAACTTTCGTTACGTATTCGTCGCCGCGATCACGGTAGGCCACCAGGCCCATGCGGATTTGCGGCGCGGGTTTTGCGGATGCCATGCTGGTAGCGATGGACCAGATATTGTTCTTGGCTGCGTCGATCAGGCCGCCCATGCTGCCGGTGGTGTCGAGCACGAATACCACTTCGATTTTGGGCGCGGTTTTATTTTGGGTGTCGATTGGCAGCGTCGGCGCGATCGGCTGCATCACGACAGCGGTGTTCGCATCGTTTTGCGACCATAGCGGATGCAATCCAATAGCTGCAGCAGTACCGGTCAGCAGGGAGGAGGCCAGCAATACGGTTTTGAGTGAGGTTTTCATAAGCGATCTCCGTTGGCGTTCAAATGGATGAGGATTGACGCAGACGACGCAGTGCCTGCTCCGCGCTGTGGCGGGCTTGAGCAAAACGGTCATCTTCGATGGGATGGCTTGGGGTGGTTTTTTCTGCGGCAGGAATAAAAGCGCAACCGGCCTGCAGCAGGAAAAAACTCCAGCAGGACAGCAGGAAGCTATCGGTGTGTATGTAAGTTGCCACGGCTGCGCAAAAGGACAGCAGGTTGAGTGCGGCGTCAGCCAACGCCTGCGCGGGACGGTGATAGCGCAGTGCGCTGCGCTGCAGCCAGATCAGGAACGTGCAGGCGGCAAGCCAGATCAGGAAGGGTGGATTGAACAGCACCAGCACAGCGGAGAGCATCAACCAGCCGGCTGCCATCAAACTGATGCCGGCACGCGCCGCGGTGGCGCGCAGCAACCAGATCCAATACGCCAGCATCACCAGCAACAACACGCAACGCAGCGCAAGACTCAAACCCAATACCAGCGCGAATGCTGGTAATAGCGCTGCACCACCCAGACTGATCAGCAATGCCGTCAACACGCCGCTGGAAAAATTCAGGCGGTTCATGGGGCGGTCCTCCGGCTTTTGGCTTTCAGCAGGGCCAGTTCCACATCGGCATCGGTGATGGCGCTGACGTTGGTTGTGTCCGCATGGCGGGTGGCCGGTTGCAATAGCAGCTCCGCCTGTTCGCGCAGGGACTGCAATTCACGGTGCTGCTGTTGCAACGCGTCATCGGCGGCGTGAATCTGTTCTGCCAGCACCTGCAGGCGTTGTTGCAGTTGGGATGACATCTGTTGTTGTTCCAACCGGCGCCGCAGCAAAGCACGAGTGAGCGCGTCGTTGCCGGCTTCCAGACACAGATCCAGTTCTGTTTCCTGCGTTTGCAGACGTTCCTGCAGGTCATTGCAGCGACGCTGCAGTTGCTGCTGTTCCAGCGCACGCCGTTTCTGTTCCTGCTGCTGCAACTGGATTTCGCCCTCCATGTCGCGGATCGCCTGTTGCAGCAACACGTCCGGCGCTTCGAGACGGTCGAGCAGCGCGTGCAGGTCGGCGCGGAACAGACGGGATAGTCGGGTGATCAGGGTCATAATGGTGTCCTCCTTGTGCGGGCCTGGATCAGATTGGTCAGGATCAGCTTAGGGAGGAAGGGGCCGAGGCGGCAGGCACAGTTTGGTAAAACCGGCGCGGCGCTTTTTACCAAAAGTTTACGTGCGGGGATGGTGGAGGCTTGCTAGCATCAGGGAG
>DATLII010000699.1:0-9152 GCA_035539495.1 Dongiaceae bacterium | reverse complement strand
TTTGAGCGTACTAACAGGGAGGAACCGGACATGAATATTTACCGGGATATACTGGAATTCACACTCGCCATCGGGATCATCGTTGTCATTATGGCTTTTGCCATTCAGCCGAGCATGGGGCAGACCCCTACCGCCACTGAAACTCAGCAACAATCGATTAGCGACAACACTTTTGTCGTTGAAGCATATGCAGGTGGCCTCGCTGAAATAGAAGCATCGAAGCAAATATTGAAACGCTCGGAGAATGACAAATTGAAGAAATTTGCTGAGCAGATGGTGCAGGATCACCAATCCACCAATATAAAGCTGAAAAATTTTGCGGAAGACAATGACATCAATCTACCGCAGATACCAGCTAACGAAGAAGATCTGAACAAGTTGGCGCGACTAAACGATCAGCAGCTGGAAGAAGCCTACGTCAAAATGATGCAGAATAATCATGACAAGGCTGTCGCTCTGTTCGAGCACGCCGCTGCGACCGCTGACCTCAATGCGGATCTGCGCACCTTGGCCAGCCAGACCTTGCCCGTGTTACGCATGCATCAACAGCACGCCCACCTGCTGAGCAATCTGGAGCTGTCGCAAGGCATGGTTTTTTGACGGTCAGGTCGGTTGCTTGGGCAGGCGTATAGTAAATAGCGCTCCCTGCCCCTGCTGACTTTCCACGCAAATATCGCCACCGTGAGCGCTTACAATTTGGGTGGCGATATACAGGCCCAGACCCAATCCACTTCCCGGTCGCTCGTGCGATCCGCGTTCGAACAACTTGAATATCCGCTGTTGTTCCTCGGCCTTGATTCCCAGACCGCGGTCCCGCACGGAAATATGAACAACGTCAACGGCGTCCTCTACCCCGACATCTACGGGGTTGCCATTGCAATGGCGAATAGCATTGGTCAGCAAATTAGTAAATGCCTGTTCAATACGAAATTCGTCCGCAATGATAATAATCGATTTTTCCGCACATAGATTGGCGCTGCACTTTGCTACCTGCAACTGCGAGGCAAACAACCGTACCACTCGCCGAACCATTTCGGTCACATCAAAACGTGTCGGTTGAATGGAAAGCTGGCCTGACCGCATCCGGGAAACATCGGTCATGTCATTGATCAGCCGTACCAGTCGATTGAGTTGACGCTCGTCAGATTCGACCATCTCTTCCAAACGTTCAGGCGAAAATGCTGACATATCGCCAGCTTGAAGGTAGTGACGGCGGGCGTACAGTTCCAGCTTCATGGTATTCAGCGGTGTACGTAGTTCATGAGTCACCACGGAAATGAAGCGATCGCGGGATTCTGCCGCCTGCTCCAACTCCTGTTGGATCGCCTGCATTTTTTCCAGTAGCTCCTGCTGCTGAATACGGGCTTCCTGCAGCGCATACACTTTCTCATTCAGCGCCCTACGCTGGCGATACAGTTCCACAAAAATTCTGACCTTGCTGCGCGCCGCCTGGTTATCCAGGGGCTTCACCATAAAATCGATGGCGCCGGATTGATAAGCCTTATTCACACTGGCAGACAAATAACCACCTGCAGTGACAAAAATAATAGGAATCTGCCGGGTGCGCTCCGTTGACTGCATGATTTCAGCCACTTCGAAACCATCCATCTCAGGCATCTGAACGTCGATCACCGCCAGCGCAAATTCATGCTGCAACATCAGCTCCAGCGCTTCACTACCACTGGTGGCACAAAAAATAGTGTACTCCGGATCCCGCAACAGCATTTCCAGCGCAGTCAGATTTTCGCGTACGTCATCCACCAGCAGAATATTAACCGGGCTATTATCCACCGTGCCCCTCCTTGGTTTCAGTGGTTGCGGTTGCAGTGGTTTCAGCAGCAGTCTTCATACGACTTCATCCCCCAACTTTATGATCACTCTAATTCGCTTCGTTTACGATAGATCTTGGATTTCTGAACGAAATGCTCAAAACGCTTATCACGGTTACCTGCCATCAACTTCTCTCGCCCTCCCAGCCCCAGAAAACCGCCGGGGCTAAGCCCATCGGCGAACAAGTCAAGCGTGGCATTCTGCAACTGACGATTGAAATAGATGAGCACATTACGGCAGGAAATGAACTGCATTTCAGAAAACACAGCGTCCGTCGCCAGGCTATGTTCGGCAAAAACAATGTGGTCCCGCAGAAAACGGCTGAATACGGCATTGCCATAGGCTACATGATAATAATCGGAAAACGTATTCCTGCCACCGGCGGCCTGGTAGTTCTGAGTATAATCCTGCAGGCTGCTTATCGAAAAAATACCTTGTTCGGCCGTCCGCAGCGCAATCAGGTTGATATCTGTTGCATAGATCACGCAATTATCCAGCATGCTTTCTTCATGCAGCATAATCGCCATTGAATATGCCTCTTCCCCGGTACAACAACCCGCGATCCAGATTTTGGTAGCGGGAAGCGACTTCAATAACGGCAGCACTTCTGTGCGCAACGCCAGGAAATAAGTCGGATCGCGAAACATGGCGCTGACCGGCACCGTCAGGTATTGCAGGAAATGTGGAAACTGTTGAGGGTCGGCAGCCAATCTCACCCAAAGCTGATGCACATCCTGCACCTGAAGTCGGTGCATGGCCCAACCCAGCCGGCGCCGTAGCGACGGCATGGCATAACTGCGAAAATCATGGCGGTGGTGCCGATAGATAGCATCCAGCAGGTTGGCCAGCTCACTATCGCTGCAGAGGCTGGCATCATCAAATTCCGGCCCAAAGGCCAAGTCATCGTCGATCATGCGAGTCTGACCTTCGGCAGCCAAACCTGGATCAACGATAACAGCCGGTCCACGTCAACCGGTTTGGCCACATAATCATTGGCACCTGCCCGCAAACAGCGCTCCTGGTCCTTCTGAGTCGCCTTGGCCGTCACCGCGATAATGGACAGTTTCTTGAAATCCGGATTCTTGCGAATTTCCGCCATGGCCTGGTAGCCGTCCATTTCCGGCATCATGATGTCCATCAATACCAGATCGATATGGGGCACCTCGTTCACTTTTTTCACCGCCTCGAGACCATTGCGGGCAATTTCCACTTCGGCACCACGGCTTTCCAAAGCGCTGGTTAACGCATATACATTCCGCACATCATCGTCCACCAACAGGATACGATGACCATCCAGTGCATGATTGGGCGCCCGCGCGGCCTGCAGCAGATCCTGCTGTTCGCTGGAAAGCTTGGTTTCGCACTTGTGCAGGAATAGCATCACTTCGTCCAGCAATCGCTCTGGAGAGCGCGCCCCTTTAACGACGATAGACTTGGAATGGTGTTGCAACCCCGCCTCTTCTTCCGGACTGAGATGACGCGATGCATACACCACTACCGGCGGAAATGAGCCGGGATCCGCCGATGACATGCGCTGCAACAACGCTTCACAATCAATGTCCGGCTGATCGTAATCGACAATTATGCAGTCGAATGTGTTGGAACGCAGCTGATCCAGCGCCTGATCTGCGGTATTGACCGTAATGATCTGAATGTCCGCGTCTGCAATCAGCGCTGCAACCGAATGCGCATTCTTTCCAGCAGGCTCCGCCACCAGTACTTTTTTCATCTGTTGCGCCAGACGATGCTCGATACCGACAAAAACATCGCGCAGTTGTTCGCGTGTCGCCGGCTTTGTCAGATAGCCAATGGCGCCCATTTGCATTGCCGCTTCGCTACGATCTTCTACCGAAATCACATGTACCGGCACATGACGCAGGCGGGAACGGGATTTGAAATGAGCCAGCACCGTCAAACCGGAATGATCCGGCAATTTCATATCCAGCAATGCCGCGCGCAAATCATGCTGGTTCGCCAGCGCAATAGCATCCTCGGCCGATGTCGCAACCAGGCACTGGTACCCCATTTCATGCGCCAGGTTATAGAGAATGCGGGCAAATTCGACTTCATCTTCCGCCACCAGAATGGTCTTCTGGTTGGCTTTCAGCGAGAAACGATCGTCTTCAAAATTCAACTGCGGCACTCTCGACACAGCGGCCAACGGCAACGTCGTCACGGGTCGAACAACTGGCAGCGGCCGCGCCAGTGGCAATACCGGCTCCGCCCTAACGGTCATTTCAACCGGAATGTCCAATATAAACTGGCTGCCGGAATTGGGTTCGCTGATCACCGAAATATCACCACCCAACAAAACGGCAAGCTGACGCGCAATCGACAGACCTAACCCAGTGCCGCTGTATTTTCTGCCATTGCTGCTATCGACCTGATGAAAGGCGTCAAATATGGCATCCTGATCCGCTTCGCTGATGCCAATACCCGTATCTGACACCGTGAATCGCACCCGCCCCGGGCTAACGCCAGCCACAATCAGATGCACGTAGCCATGCTCCGTAAACTTGATGGCATTGGTCAACAGATTACGCAGTATCTGCTCCAGGCGACGCCGATCTGTAAAAAGTTCATCAGGAGCATCCGGAGCGCTGATGACATCGAATTCCAGCTGTTTGTCATAAGCCAAATCGCGAAAGTTGTCCCCCAGCGTGTCCAACAGCTGCGCCGTACGGACGGTTTCGGGTTTCACCTCCAGCTTGCCGACTTCAACCTTGGCGATGTCCAATACATCATTGATCAGCACCAGCAAGTCCTTGCCAGCGGAATGTACCGCCTTGGCACTGCGAACCTGTTCGGGCGTCAAATTGCCCTCAGCATTTTCTGCCAGCAATTGTGACAGGATAAGTTGGCTGTTCAGTGGCGTGCGCAGCTCATGCGACATGTTGGCAATGAATTCGGATTTATGCCGACTGGCGCGCTCCAATTCTGCAGCATGCTCTTCCAGTTGCTGCTGGGCTTTCATCAACGCTTCATTTCTGCTGTGCAACGTTTTGCGCTGATTCATCAGCGTCTGATTCGCTGCTTCCAGTTCTGATCGTTGTGTTTCCAGCCGAACCTGGGATTCTTCCAGCAATTGTGATTGCTCTTCCAGTTCTTCGTTGGCGGTTCGCAACTCTTCCTGTTGAGTCTGCAATTCGTGATTGAGTTGTTGCACATCTACCAACATGGTGCGCAAGCGCTGACGATACCGGGTGGCAGCAAAAGCGGTGCCCAGGCTGTCAATGATCCGCTCAAACAATTTGTGATCGCGGGTCATCAGTTTCCGGGTGAAGCCAAGCTCAAGCACAGCAATGGCATTACCTTCTTCCAGCAATGGCAACAATACCAACGACGCTGGCGCGGTATCACCCAGACCTGAACTCACTTTGAAATAGTTGGACTCAATATCGTCCAGATAAAGAGCATGGCGTTCCGACGCTGCCCGCCAAATCAACCCTTCACCTGCAGCAATGACCGAATCCCGTTGCGCCATTTCGCGGGAAAGGCCGAAATCTGCAATACGAGTAAAGGTATCCTGACTATCGGCGACGTACACGGCGCCGACGCGGCAGCCGACATAATCTCCCAAAAAGCCCAGCACACACTGCGCAAGGCCCGCTGGGGTGGATTGCGAGATAATGCAGCTGGCCACTCCGCTCTCTCCCGCATACAACCAGGCATCAAATTCCAGTCTGTCGGTTTGTTCCTTCTGACGGCTCAGCAGATCACCATATGCATTGGACAATGCATACAGTTGACGCCGACCGCCAAACGCCATCAAGGCGCTGAACAACAGACTTATCAGGAAATACCCCGCAACCAGCACGAATACCAGCATCTGGGACTGGCTACGCCGTTCACTCTTGATCCTTTGCTCTTCCTCGGCAAAATCGGCAATCATCTGCCGCATTTCATCCATCAACCGCTTGCCCTGCCGCGTTGAGACCAGTTCGTCTGTGTTTCCATCATTGCGGGTGGCGTCGATTACCGTACTGGCATAGCGTCGCCACTGTTCATAATTGTCATACACGGATTCCATCAACGCGTATTGAGCACCTTTACCAACCAATTCCGATTTTATTTTCTCGATAGTGGGCTTTACATGCCGCTCAGCACGATTGAATGGATCGAGAAAGTCCTCTTGCTTCGTAATGACAAAACCGCGCATGGCAGTTTCATGATCGATCAGAAGCTGCAACAACTGGCTTGAATCGCGGATGATCATCTCGCTGTGATCGACCGTGCGGCTCACTGCCTGCAAGTAATAAATGATGGCAATAAAGAACAGAATCGTCGTTAAACCAAAACCCAATGGCACAACCACGTGGCGGGTCAGAATAGTCTTGAAGGCCAATCCATCGGTGATATCAGCAACTGAAGACGGTGTGGCGTTATTGGAAGTATTCATCGGTCACTGATGCTCGCGAGCTGCCATGCACGGAAGGAATAAGAAGTGAATCTGTGAGAATACCCAAAGCGAATTTGTTCGGCAACGCCATAGGTCAGATGCTCGCCGTATTTGTAAGTCTTGCGCCGGTTACTGCAACCGTTGCCGGATTCATTTACGCATATGGGCTGCAATGCACTGATCTCATTAACATTATCGGTTGGCATGATTTCTGATTGATTCCAGGTGATGCTGAAACGCACGAACAAGGGAGAAGACATCATGCTGTATTACGCACTGGTTTTCCTGATCGTTGCCATTATCGCTGCGGCACTGGGTTTCAGTGGAATAGCGGGTAGTGCAACTCTGATTGCAAAAGTGCTGTTCGTGGCGGCTTTGATCGCCATGTGTATCTCTTTAATGGTGGGACGTCGGCCACCACCACTGTAAGGAAACGGCCGGCTTTATTTTTGACTCGACCAAAACAGGCTTCGGCCTTTTAAACGGAGACGTATCAGCCATGAACGAAGATATCATCAAAGGAAAATGGAAACAGCTCAAAGGTGAAGCCAAAAAGCAATGGGGCAAACTCACCAACGACGACCTCGATGTTGCTGAAGGCAACCGCGACTACTTGATTGGGCGTATTCAAGAACGGACTGGACGGGCACGCGATATCGTTGAGCGTGAAGTCAAGGAATTCGAGCGCCATCTCTAGTCAGTCATTCCTGAATATGTATAACCCTCTCAGTATGAATAGGTATGCGTCGAAGAAATATTTTGACGCATGCCTATTTCATTTTTCGTTCCATTTTAAAAATTCTTAACTTAAAAACATCATCCTTGCCTACCGGTTCGATTCGTCGCCTATTGCGCGCCTCGCGCCTATGCCTGCGATGATTCATCCTGTAGCACTTCTCATGGGTATACCGTAGACCGTCACTGCAATCGCTTGGCTACTGCCAACATTCCCAGCAAAGGAACTGGCAACCAGGACGGCCGATTCTCCGCTTCATACACGACTTCATATGCCGCCTTTTCCAGCAGGAAAAGGTCGGTCAGGCTGTCAATCACCGACTGGGTGTACAAACCATCAGCTGATTGACTATAGGCTCGCAGGAAGAATGCCTGCATCCTTCCGCCTAGCGCCTGCAACAGCGCAGTAAATTCCGGTGTGGCGTTTTCTTTGGCTTTGGCCACTGCATAATCCAGCGAACGCAATACACCCGCCACATCCCGCAGCGGGCTGGTCTTGGCGCGGCGTTCCTGTAATGGCCTTGCTGGTTCACCTTCGAAATCGATGAAAAAGGCATCTTGTTGCGATACCAAAATCTGACCGAGGTGCAAATCGCCGTGAATACGGCAACACAGCGCGCCTTCTCCGGCTGCGGCCAGACGTTTTATTGCCGTATGCAACGCAGAACGGGCCTTGAACAACGCATCCGCCGCATCTGCGTGGACTTGCTGTTCCCATTGCTGCCGCGCACTCAAAATCGCATACGCAGCATCCAGCTGCGAATCCACTGAGCGAGCCCATTGCCAGCACTTTTCTGCACCCGCTATTTCAGGACTGAAATCAGGATCATTCTCCGCCGCCGTCGCCAACACCTGATGCATTTCGCCCAAGCGCTTGCCGATGACGGCGGCAAATTCCAGAATATCTTGCTCCATTTGCGCGCGTTCGACATGCTCGTCGGACGGCGCTAGCATGCTCTGACGCAAGCGATCGAACAGGCCTTGCAGCCAACTCCAGCCATCGCCTTGCGAATGAATGAAACCTTGCACGACCGCCAGAACATGCGGCAATCCGCTGCTATTCACTCTCACCACGTCTCCCAACATGGGTGCGATATGAGTAAACCCGCGCGCGGTGAGATAATTGCTCATTTCTGCTTCCGGATGCGGGCCACCCACGATACGGCGCAGGATTTTTACCATTACTGCACTGCCCACTACCAATGAACTGTTGGATTGCTCCACACCAAGCCAACGCACTTCTGCTGGGTCTGGTATGGTCGGCCAAGCTTGTGTGCTGTGCGAGTTGAATTGAATTTCGCCGTCTTGCGCCGGTAAACGCGCTTGCGCGCGGATCAGTTCCAGCACCCGACGGGCAAAATCTTCCAGTGCGAAAGCATCCGTCAGATAGCCCAGATGCTTGCCTCGCCGTGCCCGCGCCAGCGCGAGCTGTTCCGGTAGCGGGCCAACCACTTTTTCCTCGGCGATCAATCCCATCGGCAAGAAATAGCGCTCGGTGCGGCTTTCTGTACTCGCCTCTATCTCTGCCAGACAAATCGACGCATCAGTATCTGTCAGCATGCTGGCTTCCGCGACGCGAACCGTTTGCAAGGTTTCATTCTTGGTGACGAACCAGCGCCGCTTGGGCAAATACGCAGGCAATATATCGCGCTCCAGCCGTTGCACGGTGGCCGGGGACAATAGATCCTTGCCACCATTCGCGAGAATCAGCGTCAGCAATTCCGGCATGGGTTCTGGATAAGGCGCATGCCAAGCTGGCATCGCACTGTTCGCCGCCAGCAGGAACCAGTAAAAACCATACGGCGGCAACGTCAGTAGATAAGGCAACCGTCCAATCGGTGGGAACGCGGCACCACCGATCATTTCGACCGGCACCGCGCCGGCAAAGGTCGACAGATCCAACTCCACGGCCTGCGCCGAGCGGGAGACATTGGCCACGCACAGCAGCGTCTCACCACCTTCACCGCATTCCTCACAGTTGCGCAGATAAGCCAACACTCGACGGTTGGCAGGTGTCAAAAGCTTCAATGATCCACGCCCGAACGCTTTCTGACGCTTGCGAATTTCCAGCATGCGCCGCATCCAGTTCAACAGCGAATGCTGGTCGCGGGCCTGGGCCTCGACGTTAACCGACGTATAGCCGGATAACGGATCCATGATGGGCGGCAGCACCAATCGGGCGGGATCT
>DATLII010000698.1:0-7945 GCA_035539495.1 Dongiaceae bacterium | reverse complement strand
CAGCTCCACCACTTGTGCGCCGGTGGGCGCAATGAAGCGGCCGTCGGACGTGCCGCCGGAGGTGGACAGCTCAGTGTCGGTGCCGGTGACGGATTTGATGGCGTCGACAGTGGCGTTCACCAGATCGCCGCGTCCGGTCAGGAACGGTTGGCCGAACAGGGTCCAGATAATTTCGTATTCCAGGCCGAAGCTGTCGAGAATCGCCTGGGTTTTTTGTTTCAAGGTATCGGCGGTTTGTTCGGTGGAGAAACGGAAGTTGAACACCACATCCACTTCGCCGGGAATCACGTTGGTGGCGCCGGTGCCGCCGTGGATATTGGAAATCTGGAAGGATGTAGGCGGGAAAAATTCGTTGCCGTTGTCCCAATGCGCCTCTGCCAGCGCGTGTAATGCCGGCGTTACCTGATGAATCGGATTGCGCGCCAGGTGCGGGTAAGCCACATGACCCTGGATGCCTTTCACTTTCAGTTTCGCGCCCAGTGAGCCGCGGCGGCCGTTTTTCACCACATCGCCGACGCTCTTGGTGCTGGAGGGTTCGCCGACGATGCACCAGGTGATTTTTTCGTTACGCGCTTCCAGGTGTTGCACCACCTTCACGGTGCCGTTTACCGACGGACCTTCTTCATCGCTGGTGATCAGGAACGCGATGGAGCCTTGATGATTCGGATGTTGTGCGACGAAGCGTTCGCAAGCGGTGACCATGGCGGCCAGGCTGCCTTTCATGTCGGCGGCGCCACGTCCGCACAGCATGCCGTCTTCAATTTTCGGTTCGAAGGGTGGGTATTCCCAGCGTTCCAGCGGACCGGTCGGAACCACATCTGTGTGGCCGGCAAAGGCCAGTACCGGGCCGGTGGTGCCGCGACGGGCCCAGAAGTTGTCCACTTCGCCGAAGCGCAGTTTTTCCGCCTGGAAGCCGATGGCGGCCAGCCGTTCGATCATCAGGGCCTGGCATTCGCAGTCGTCCGGCGTCACCGAGGGCTGGGCGATCAGGTCGAACGCCAGTTGCAGGGTGGGGGACAGGGTAGTCTTCGGGCTGGACATGGACTGCGGCATCCTCGGCTGGTGCAAATTCGGGTGCCTATGATAGCAGGTCAATTAAAGGCTTTCGCGATTTCCACGTCGGTGACGGTCATGCCCTTACGGACTTCGTAGTACTTGTTCCATTCCAGTTTGATGGCGCGCAGGTTGCCCTGGGTGGGCTTGGGGAAGGGTTTGATGCCTTTCAGATCGATACCAGCCTGCATCAGGGTGAAGGCGGCCAGTTTGACTTCGTTGATGTTCAGGTCGCGGCCGAAATAGAGAATGTTGATGTCGGGGTCGCGCGTTTCGTCCGGCTTGAAGGGAATGACGGTGAAGCCCACTTGCCGCAGTGACAGCTCGACGATTTTCTCGTTTACGGTGGGAGGGACGCCTTTGAGCAGCATGGGCTGGGTGGGGGTGAATTCCGCCAGTATGCGGTCGCGCGCTCTGTGGGCGTCACGCATCTGCCGCACCACGGCGTGAGTGGTGAGCCAGCCATAGCCGCTCAGTTCTTTCAGTATGGTGGCTTCCTCATCGCTGGGCGGCTTTAGTTGGGCGATCAGCAGCGAGAGTTCGTCCAGATGTTTGTACTTCCATTCCTCCACCTCAGCCAGAGCTGCTTCCTTTTCTTCCAGATGATGGTGCTGCTGGCTGGAGACGATGTTGGCGTAGAGGCAAACGCCGATGAACAACAGGGCGAGGGCACCGATGACGCCGCCGCCGACAGGGGATTTCAGTGGCAGCAGCTTGGCCGCAACGGCGAGTCCGGCGGCCAGGAGGAGCAATAACCAGGGCAGAATATAGGGCAGCGCGTGCATGGGGTCCTTGTGGAAGACCGTGGGCTTAGCTGCAGTATAGACGAGGTGGCGCGGGAGTCTGGGGCTTTGCAATTCCGGACACGCCGCGAGTACATCCGTGTAGGCTCGTCTGCAGCCATCCATGGCTACAGACGGTCCGGAATTGCAAAACCCCAGACTCCCTTTTAGTCGTTAGCGGAATGCCGCTTGATACTCCGCCGCACTGAATCCACAGCGCACGCTGGCGCCATTTTCCAGTACCGGGCGTTTGATGAGGGTGGAATGTTCCAGCAGTAGTTTCGCCACGTTGCCGGCGTTGGTGCTGTCGCGGACGGCTTCCGGCAGTTGGCGCCAGGTGGTGCCTTTGCGGTTGAGCAAGGTTTCCCAGCCCACGGTATCCAGCCATTTCTTCAGCTGTTTGGCGTCGAGGCCGTCTTTGCGGAAATCATGGAAGCGGTAATCGATACCATTGCTGGTCAGCCACTGACGGGCTTTTTTCACGGTGTCGCAGTTGGGGATGCCGTAGAGGGTGATGGTCATAGCGAAATGTTCGGAAGATGGCAGGAAAGATGAAAACCACGCCGGACACATGTCTGGTCCGGCGTGGTGAGGTGCATCAGTCGGTGATGCGCAGCAGTTCGTTGATGGCCACTTTGCCGCGGGTTTTCTCGTCCACTTTTTTCACGATGATGGCAGCGTACAGGTTGTACTTGCCGTCAGCAGAGGGCAGGGTGCCGGACACCACTACCGATCCCGGCGGTACTTTACCGTAATGGATTTCGCCGGTTTCACGATCGTAAATGCGGGTGCTTTTGCCAATGTACACGCCCATGGAAAGCACGGAGCCTTCGCCGATGATCACGCCTTCCACCACTTCGGAGCGAGCGCCGATGAAGCAGTTGTCTTCAATGATGGTGGGGGTGGCTTGCAGCGGTTCCAGTACGCCGCCGATGCCGACGCCGCCGGACAGGTGCACGTTCTTGCCGATTTGCGCGCAGGAGGCAACGGTTACCCAGGTGTCCACCATGGTGCCAGTGTCGACGTAGGCGCCGATGTTGACGAAGGAGGGCATCAGCACCACACCGGGGGCGATGTAACTGCCATGACGCGCAACCGCAGGCGGTACCACGCGCACGCCAGAGGCTTTGAATTGCTCAGCGGTCATGTCGGCGAATTTGGACGGCACTTTGTCGAAATATTGGGTGAACTGGCCGTCGATGGGAACGTTGTCGTTGATGCGGAAGCTGAGCAGTACGGCTTTTTTCAGCCACTGGTTCACCACCCACTCGCCGTTGATTTTTTCTGCGACGCGGGCTTTGCCGCTATCCAGCAGGTCGAGGGCTTCCAGTACGGCGCCTTTGATTGTGGCATCGACGGAGGACGGCGAGATGCTGTCACGGTTGTCGAATGCGGTTTCGATGATGGTTTTTAATTCCGACATGGGTTGCTCCAGGGTTTTCGTTTTCGTCAATCGTCAATCGTCAATAAGGAAATCAAAGCGCGATCTAATATTAGGTAGAAAGCACGGTGGTTCGATTCGAAGCCGGATCAGTTAGCGTCATTCGCACAGGGATGTGCTTGTAGCATGTCCGGAATGACGCTGACTGGTCCGGCGCTACGGCCTACTTGAATACTGTTTTACCGCGACCGCACAAAATTCCGAATCCGCTCCGCCGCTTCCACGCACTGTGTCATTGGCGCCACCAGCGCCATCCGCACGCGGTTCTCGCCAGGATTAAATCCACCCACTGTGCGCGACAAATACCGTCCCGGCAACACAGTCACATGCTGCTGTTCAAACAGCCCGCGCGCGAAATCTGTGTCAGCGATCGGTGTGCGCGGCCATAGATAGAAGCTGGCATCCGGCTTCTGCACATCCAGCACGCCGTCCAGAATGTCCAGTACAGCGGCGAATTTTTGTTGGTAAATGCGGCGGTTCTCCCGCACATGTTCCTCATCGTTCCAGGCGGCCACACTGGCCAGCTGGGTTTGCACCGGCATCGCACAACCATGATAAGTGCGGTAGTGCAGGAATTTTTTCAGAATCGTCGCATCACCCGCCACAAAACCTGAACGCAGACCCGGCAGATTGGAGCGCTTCGACAAGCTATGAAACACCACGCAACGGCTGAAATCAGTGCGACCGATTTCGCGGCATACCTGCAACAGTCCTGGTGGAGGATTCTGCTCATCAAAATACAACTCGGAATAGCACTCGTCCGACGCAATCACGAAATCATATTCATCCGCCAACGCGATCAGCTTCTGCATGGCGACGCTGTCCATCACCGCGCCGGTAGGATTGCCCGGGCTGCAGATATAGATCAGCTGGCAGCGACGCCACATATCGGCAGGCACAGCATCAACATCCGGAATGAAACGGTTTTCTTCACGGCACGGCAGAAAATAGGGTTCGGCACCGGACAGGTAAGCCGCGCCTTCATAAATCTGATAAAACGGATTGGGCGACACCAGCAGCGGCTTGTCGGCGCGATTGATGATCACCTGTGCAAATGCGAATAAAGCCTCGCGCGTACCGTTTACGGGAATTATCTGGGTTTCTGCACACAAATTGCCATCACCCAAATGGAAACGCTGACAAGCCCAACGGCTGATGGCCTGACGCAATTCCGGCACGCCTTTGGTAAGCGGATACACCGCCATCTGATCCAGATGATCCACCAGCGCCTGCTTTACGAACGCCGGGCTGGTATGTTTGGGTTCGCCGATGGACAGCGCGATATGCGGCAAGCCGCCACGGTGCTCAACGCCTTTGAACAGCGCAGCGAGTTTTTCAAACGGGTAGGGGTGCAGCAGTTCCAGTTCCTGGTTCATCGTGTTCAGTCAGCCGGTTTGTCCAGTTTTTCCCTGATGGAATTTTCCAGGCGCGCGCACAGCGCCGGGTCTTTGATCATGTCGCCGTTCATGTCGGTGATGTAGAAAACGTCCTCTACCCGTTCGCCCAGCGTGGCGATGCGCGCGTTCTGCAACAGCACTTGGTTGTCGAGGAAGATGCGGCCGATTTCCGCCAGCAGGCCGGGTCGATCCAGCGCTACCAGTTCCAAAATAGTACGACGGTGGGCGATATCGTTGCTGATTACCACTTCGGTAGGAATGCGGAAATGTTTCAGTGCTCGCGGCATGCGCTTGTGCACGATCTCGGGATATTTTTTGGGATCTGCCAGCGCTTTCTGCAATTTCCTCACAATCTGGCCGGCTCGGGCCGGGTCATCGCCGATATGCGACCCGTTTTCCTCCATGATGATATAGGTGTCCAGACTGAAATTGCTGGTGGAGGTAATGATCTTCGCGTCGGCGATGGTGAGGTTCAGTTGGCTCAGCGCCGCTACCGTAGCGGCGAACAGGTTTGGTGCGTCCTGGGTGTAAACGAATACTTCCGCCGCGCCCTGGTAATTACGATCGTCGGCTTTGCCCAGCAATACCAGCGGACCGCCGTTTTCAGGGTGGTTCAGAATCGCTTCGGTGTGGCGCGCCACGTCCGCGAAGGTTTCCCGCAGGAAATAATCATCGCCCAGGTGTTCCCACAGTGCTTCCACTTTTTCCCGTGCAATGCCGCGATTCAGTAGCAATGCCAGCGCCTTGTCGCGGGTTTCCTCGATCCAGTCCTGCCGGTTCACCGGATTTTCCAGACCGCGCCGTAATGCGCGGCGGGTTTCGGTGTACAACTGCCGCAGCAGCGAAGCGCGCCAGCCATTCCACAGATTGGGATTGGTGGCCATGATGTCGGCGGTGGTGAGTGCGAACAGATAGTCCAGTCGCACTTGGTCGCCCACTTTGCTGGCGAATTCGTGGATGATTTCCGGATCCGACACGTCTTTCTTCTGCGCCGTCAGCGACATCAGCAGATGATTCTGCACCAGCCACGACACCTGGCTTGCATCCCACTTGCTCAACCGGTGATGAATGCAGAAATCGTAGGCATCCACCGCGCCCAAATGAGAGTGATCGCCACCACGTCCTTTGGCCAGATCATGGAACAGGCCGGCTATATACAGCAGCTCGATCTTGGGCAGGCGGTGGAAAATCAGGTTGGCGACCGGAAAATCTTTCTTCACTTCCGAGTGGCGGAACATCCGCATATTGCGCAGCACATGCAGCGAGTGAGCGTCCACCGTGTAGATGTGGAACAGATCAAACTGCATCTGGCCTATGACCTGGCCGAACTCGGGGATGTAGTTACCCAAAATGCCATAACGCTTCATACGCAACAGCTGGGTGTAAATCTTGTTGGGCGAACGCAGCAGTTCCATGAAGAAGGAAATGTTGCGGATGTCGCTGCGGAACTTGGCGTCCACCAAATGGCGGTGATCGCGGATCTGGCGGATCGTCGCGGCGCGGATGCCCTCGATCTTCTCGTTCTGCGCCAGTATCACAAAAACTTCCAGCAGCGCCGACGGCGTGTATTCGAACACCTTGTCGTGAACAGTTTCGATAAAGCCGTTGCGGATCTGGAAGCGCTTGTTGATTGGCGTGATAACATCAGGCTGACCGGCACGCAGAATGGCCTCGTCAAAATGCTGCAGCAACATATCGTTCAGCTGCGACACTGACAGCGCTACCCGGTAATAGCGCTTCATGAATTTTTCTACGGCCAGATTGGTGTCACCGTCGCGGTAGCCAAGCAGATCTGCTACGGCGCGCTGATGATCGAACAGCAGGCGGTTTTCGCTGCGCCGCGTCAGAATGTGCAGCGCGTAGCGCACTTCCCACAAAAATGACTGACCGGCGTTGAGGATGTCGTATTCCTCCGCGGTCAGAAAGCCGTGATTCACCAGATCGCTCAGGCGATTGGCGTTGAAGTAGCGTTTCGCTACCCAGCCGATGGTTTGAATGTCGCGCAGGCCGCCGGGCGCATTCTTGATGTCCGGCTCCAGGTTGTATTCGGTGTTGTTGTGCTTGTTGTGGCGGGCGATTTGCTCGGTCCACTTGGCGCTGAAGAAATCCACCACGTTCCAGATCTGATCCGGCGCCGTAGCTTTTTGCATTTGTGTGCCCAATTCCGGATTGCCACACAGCGTGCGGGATTCCATCAGATTGGTGGCGATAGTGATGTCCTGGCGGGCCAATGCCACGCACTCGGCGATGGAACGTACGCTTTGGCCCACTTCCAGGCCGATATCCCACAGTTGGGTGATGAACTGTTCAAGGTCGGCGCGGTAATTATCGCCGCTGTCGCTTTCCTTCAGCAGAATCAGCAGATCGATATCGGAGTGCGGATGCAGTTCAGCGCGGCCGTAACCGCCAACAGCCAGCAGTGCAATATCATCGGTCTGAGAGCAACTGAACTGATTCCACAGCTGCTTCAACAGCTGATCCATGGTCCAGGCGCGGCGGCGGATAATGAGTTTGATGTTTTCCAGATTACGGAAGCGGCGATCCAATACAGCGTCGGCTTCCTTGATCGCGCGGCGGAAGGCTTTTGGCACGGAACCCAGTTCCTGCGCCCATTGCGCAAAGCGCTCCGGGTCGAACAGCTCCGGATCCTGCTTCAGTTCCGTGACCAGCGGCGTCTTCATACCGAACCAAAAACGCCTGCTTCTTCTTTCCGCAGGGTCAGCACATCAAAGCCGGTGTCGGTCACCAGAATTGTGTGTTCCCACTGGGCCGACAACTTGTGATCCTTGGTGACAACCGTCCATTGGTCTGGCAGCAGTTTGGTGAAGCGTTTGCCGGCGTTGATCATGGGTTCGATGGTGAAAATCATGCCCGCTTGCAGCGCCACGCCCGTATTGGGGCGACCGTAATGCAGTACCTGGGGCTCTTCATGGAAGATTTCGCCGATGCCATGACCGCAATATTCCCGCACCACTGAGAAATGATTGCCTTCCGCATGCTGCTGGATCGCGTGGCCGATGTCTCCCAGGCGCACACCCGGTTTCACCATCTTGATGCCGAGGTAGAGGCATTCCTGGGTGACCCGGATCAGGCGTTCCGCCTGGATCGAGGCTTCTCCCACCACGAACATTTTGCTGGTATCGCCGTGCACACCGTTCTTGAACACCGTGATATCGATATTCACGATGTCGCCTTTCTTCAGCACTTTCTTGTCATTGGGAATGCCGTGGCAGACCACGTGGTTGACCGAGGTGCAGATCGACTTGGGGTAG
>DATLII010000697.1:0-2699 GCA_035539495.1 Dongiaceae bacterium | reverse complement strand
CTTCTGCCTCTGTCACCGTATCGCTGCCGCATTGTCGGCAGCGTCTGTTTTTGAAGGTATCCCATGGCCCGAATCCTCCTTTCTGTCCTGCTGTCCCTTGTCATTGCCCAGGGTGCACGGGCGGGTGACCTCAGCCCAGAGAAAGCCAGTCAGCAGCTGAATCAGTTGCTGACCGAAATGCAGTCGATGCAGGCCGTGTTCGAGCAATGGGTGAATGACGCCAAGCAAACCAACCTGCAGCATGTGACCGGCTCCATGTGGATTCAGCGTCCGGGTCATTTCCGTTGGGATACCGACGAGCCTTATCCGCAGCAGATCGTGTCAGATGGCAAAACGCTGCTGATTTACGACCGTGATCTGGAGCAGGCAACCCGCAAGAAACTGGACAACCAGATTGGCAACACGCCGGCGCTGCTGCTGAGCGGCGATCCGCAGCAGATCCAACAGAATTTCACCGTCAGTGGCTACCTGTTCGACAATACCGGTGAAGTGCGTTTCGATCTGCGTCCCAAGGACAAGGAAGCCATGTTCAGCCTGTTGCGGGTGCATTTCCTGCAGGGCCATCTGCATGATATGTATCTGGAAGATAATCTGGGCCAGACCACTCGCATCGAATTCACCAAGATCAAGAAAAATGAAAAGCTGGATCCGGCGCTGTTCAATCTGAAATTGCCGGACGGTGTCGATCTTATCGAAGAGTCTTGAGAAGGATTTTATGGCCGACCTGTTTTCCAGCGACAATCAATGGCAACCGCTGGCGGCGCGGATGCGGCCGTCGACGCTGGAGCAGTACGTAGGGCAGAGGCATCTGTTTGGTGCGGGCCAGCCCTTGCGACGTTCCATCGAGGCCGGACATATTCATTCCATGATTCTGTGGGGTCCGCCGGGGGTGGGAAAAACCACGCTGGCGATGATCCTGGCCAATTATGTCGACGCACAGTTTCTTAGCGTATCGGCGGTGTTGAGTGGCGTGAAAGAAATCCGCGCCTCAATCGATCAGGCAAAAGAGCAGCAGCGTTTCGGTCGCAAGACAGTGTTATTCGTGGACGAGGTGCACCGTTTCAATAAGGCCCAGCAGGACGCATTCCTGCCTTACATTGAAGACGGTACGGTGATTTTTATTGGCGCGACCACAGAAAATCCATCGTTCGAATTGAACAATGCGTTGCTGTCCCGTGCCCGCGTCTACGTGTTAAAGCCGCTGGATGAAACCGACATCGAGCAGTTGCTGCAGCAGGCGGTAACGGACAAGACGCGAGGGTTGGGCGAGCAGCCGATCAAAACGGGCGAAGGTGTGCTTCAGCGTATTGCGAAACTGGCTGATGGCGATGCGCGTCGCGCGCTGAATCTGTTGGAGATTGCGTTCGAACTGGCTCATGCCGACGGTGAAGAAGAAGTAACGCTGCGGACGCTGGAGCAGGCAACCGGCACCGAGCTGCGTCGTTTCGACAAAGGTGGTGATCTGTTTTACGACCAGATCTCGGCGTTGCACAAAGCGGTGCGCGGCTCGTCGCCGGATGGAGCGTTGTATTGGTTCGTACGTATGTTGGATGGTGGTTGTGATCCCTTGTACATCGCGCGTCGCGTGGTGCGGATGGCGAGCGAAGACATCGGCAATGCAGACCCCCGTGCATTGACCCTGGCACTAAATGCCTGGGATGTGCAAACCCGACTCGGCAGCCCGGAAGGGGAGTTGGCGGTGGCGCAGGCGGTGGTGTACATGGCGTGCGCGCCGAAAAGTAATGCGGTGTACTCCGCGTTCAATACGGTACGCCAGACGGTAGCAGAGCAACCAAGTCACGAAGTGCCGATACATCTGCGCAACGCGCCCACCAAGCTAATGAAAGAGCAGGGATTCGGCGCAGAATACCGTTACGCTCACGATTTTCCCGATGCTTATGCGGCAGGGGAAAATTATCTGCCGGAAGCCCTGCAGGACGCCCATTGGTATGAACCGGTGTCTCGGGGCCTGGAAATCAAGATTGCCGAGAAGCTGAAGTTTCTGCGTGAACAGGACCGCAAAAGCCCCTGGCAGCGCTATGACAGAAAACGGGACGGCCGTCGGTAGCCGCTGATAGTCGCTGGCGAGAGTAGTCGAGAGCCCCGCCTTCGAATTAAAGTAAATTCCGAATAAAGTAGATTTCATCTCCAACCGGATCGAGAACCCTCACTATGCTGGACCCCAAATTGTTGCGCGGCCAACTGGACGAAGTGGCCACCCGCCTGCAAACCCGCGGCTTCACCCTGGATGTGGCCGCCTTTGCCCGCCTGGAAGAGAAACGCAAATCGCTGCAGGTGGAAACGGAAAATCTGCAGGCTGATCGTAAGCGCAAATCCAAGGAAATCGGCATCGCTAAAGGCAAGGGCGAAGACGTATCGGCGCTGATGAAGGAAGTGGATGGTTTCGCCGAACGGCTGGCGGACTGTGAGAAGCAGCTGGAATCATTGCAGGCGGAATTACTGCAACTGCAATTGGGCGTGCCCAATATTCCGCACACGTCGGTGCCAGTGGGCGGCGGTGAAAATGACAACGTGGAAGTCCGTCGCTGGGGTACTCCTCCCACATTTGATTTCGCGCCACAGGATCACGCGGATCTGGGCAGCAAAAGCGGCAGCCTGGATTTTGAAACTGCGGTGAAAATTTCCGGTGCCCGTTTCTCGGTGATGTACGGACCGCTGGCGCGCATGCACCGGGCGCT
>DATLII010000696.1:0-3332 GCA_035539495.1 Dongiaceae bacterium | reverse complement strand
GGGTGTGGCTGCTGGGATTGCTGATCTATGTGCTGGCGCGCAATTTGACGCCGGTCTTATCAGCGCTGCTGACGGTGAGCTTAGTTGCAATTATCAGCACAGTGGTGCTCTGGCAATTCACGACGTATTTTTTGTGGCTGCCCTGGTTCAATGGCGTATTGGTACTGACGCCGGTTGCCGGCGGCCTCGGCATGTGGCTGCGGAGCCGTGAGCTTCAGCTGCAAAAAACGCGATTGCAGCAGGCGTTCGGCAAATATTTGCCAGCGGAAGAAATTCGTCGCTTGGTGGAGCAGCGCGAATTGCCTGCCAACCAGGCGCATCACAACAGCGTGTGTCTGGTAACAGATGCGCAAGGCTATTCGCGTCTGTCGGAGCAACTACCGCCCGCCGAGCTGGCGGCTTTGATGCAGGACTATTATTCCGCGGTGATCGGCGCGATCCGTGCCGGCAAGGGCCTGATTTCTGATGTGGCGGGAGACGGCATCATCGCACTCTGGCCGCACCTGGAACCTGCAGAGGCCTGGACCACGCTCGCTCCCGTGATCACAGCCATCCAGCAGGCCGTGCGGGAATTCAATCAGCGCCATCCTCAACACAGCTTGCCTACGCGCATTGGTTTGCATGCCGGTGAAATCGTGCTGGGCCATTTTGGCGCAGTGGATCATTACGAATTCCGCGCAATGGGCGATATCGTCAACACTACCGCCCGCCTGGAGGGCGTTAACAAGCAGATCGGCACGCAGGTGTTGTTAAGTGAAGACTGTGTGCTGGGGCCTGATGAAAAAATACGCAATCTTGGCCGTTATCGTTTCGTTGGCAAGTCCAATCCGTTGCGGCTTTATACCACCGTTAGTACCGAGTCACCGGATCTGCTGATTCGTTTCGGTCGGGCGCTGGCTGAATTCGAGCAAGGTAATCGCGCAGCGGCAACGCAACAATTTCGTTCACTGGCAACGGAATATCCGGAAGACGCGCCCAGCCAATTCTTGGCGGAATTATTGGAAAAACCGTCGCGCCGGCAAGATGAAAGCCAGCAGAGCTTGGATGTGGGCGTAATTCCTCTCAGCCAGAAATGACAATATTTACATGACCTCGACGAATTTGCGCGGAGAATAGCGAGACAATAGTTGAACCCCTTTCATGGCTGAAATGACGCGCCGTTTCTGCAAAATGCAACGACGGCCGTGCGCAGTCTGGCACCGAGGACCTCTGGCCTTTCATTCGGTAGTCCATGCAAGGATTTGCAGGTAAGCAGATCACGAAGACGACTCGCGGGGAACACCAGTGCAACACCTCAGGCCACAAACGAACAGCCGTGTTCGTTCCAATTCTTCCATCCATTCGATCCTGATCACCGGCTTTCACAGCCTGATTTTATTGCTGACATGTTCAGCACCCGCCTGGGCTTGCGACGACTGGCTGGCAAAAGCGACCGCGATTACCGGAGCGGTCGAACACAAATCCTCTGCCGATTGGCAACCGCTGCAAACCGAGCAGGTTGTCTGCCCCGGCGACAGCGTGCGAGTAGGCGCCAACAGCCGTGCCGCGCTGTATTTACGCAACAACACTTTCATGCGCCTGGATGAAAACAGTCTGGTAAATTTCCCGGCCGCAAAACAGGATGGTGGGTATTGGCTGGATCTTTCCCAGGGCTTTGCCCACTTCATCAGTCGTATCGTCAATCGCTTCGAAGTCAGCACGCCCTATGTGAACGCCGTTGTGGAAGGCACGGAATTTATTGTCAGCGCTGCGCCGGCGCAAGCCAGTGTTGCAGTGATGGAAGGTAAGGTGAAGACTTACAACGACGCGGGCAGTGAATCCATTACATCTGGTCAGCAAGTGCAGGCCAGCTCGCGCACCGCATCGCTTACGCGGTTGAATGTGCCGTCTGCCAAAACGGTAGAGTGGGCGATTTACTATCCGCCGGTGTTGACACTGAACAGCATCCAGCCGCTGACAGCCGACGAGAAAAATCACCTCGATGCGTTGCAGCCCTTCCTACAGCAAAACCGACCTGACCTGGCATTGCAGGCGCTGGAACAGAATCCGGCCTCGACACCCGCCCTTGATCTTGCCCGTGCCGCTTTGTTGCTGGCGGTAGGGCGGGTGGACGATTTCGATGCGAGTATTGCGGGGCAATTGTCAGGTCCTCATGCGGGAACTGCTTACGCGTTAAAAGCGGTAGCTGATGCAGCGCGTAATCGCGCTGATTCTGCAATGACTTCGGCAAAGAAAGCAGTGGAACTCGCGCCGCAACAGGCCGCAAGTCATATCGCGTTGTCGTATGCGCAGCAGGCGTCACTGCAATTGGATGATGCGTTGGCCAGCGCGAAAAAGACCACGGATGTTGAGCCATCCAACGCACTGGGTTGGCTGCGATTAGTGGAACTGCGCCTAACCCAAGGCGATATCGGTGCAGCCAAAAAAGCGCTGGCGCAGATCGACAAACTGCCGGCAGAACAACAGCAGCCGAAGGCCGCGATTTTGAGTGCGAAAGGATTTGTAAATCTGTTCAGTCTGAAACTTAAAGATGCCCGTGAGAATTTTGGTCAAGCTGCTCAGCTTGATTCCGCTGATCCTCAAAACCACTTGGGACTGGGTCTGGCACTGTTGCGGGATGGCAAGCTGGAAGATGGCCGCCAGCAACTGGAATATGCAGTGAGTCTGGACCCACTGCGCAGCACTTTCCGTTCCTACCTGGGCCGAGCTTATTTCGAAGAGAAGAAAGATAAAGAGGCGATCAAACAGTGGGATCTGGCCAAGCAGTTTGATCCGAATGATCCTACGCCGTATTTTTACACTGGAGTGCACAAGCTGTTTGCCAATGATCCGATCGGCGCGATTGATGAATTGGAAACATCGAAAGAATTGAATGACAAGCGTGCTATCTACCGCGACGAAACCCTGCTGCAGAGTGACGAGGCATCGCGCAGTGCCACACTCGCGCGGGCCTATAACGAGGTGGGATATGATCAGGGCGTGCTGTTGAACGGCTGGGATGCGATCCGGCGTGATCCGACTAACTCGGAAGGGCACCGCTTATTGGCTGACAAGTATGCGGGAAACAGTCGGTACGAGTCGGCGCGGGCGTCGGAACTGTTGCAGTCGCAATTGTGGCAGCCTTTGTCAGCCTATCCGTTGCAGCCCCAGTTGGGCGAAACTAATATTGCTGTGGTGGAAGGAAGTGGACCGCAGCGTCCGAGTTTCAACGAATATCATTCGTTGCTTACCCGGGATGGGGCTTATGGAATGTTAAGCGGATACGGCGGCGAGGATGACAGTTGGGGCGACGATCTGGTTGGATCGTTTTTGGCGGGCCCCATTGCTATGAG
>DATLII010000695.1:0-6808 GCA_035539495.1 Dongiaceae bacterium | reverse complement strand
TCAATTACCTGAAGTTCATGGAGCGCGCCCGCACCGAATTGCTGCGCAGCCTGGGGTTTGAATTCGCCGCCCTCAGTTCTGAACAATTGCAATTCGTGGTGCACAGTGTCGATGCCCAGTATCGCAAACCGGCGCGGATGGATGACGAACTGATCGTGACCGCGGTGGTGGAACAATTGGCCCGCACTTACATCGTTTTTCACCAACAGGTCCGGCGTGGTGATGAAATTCTTTGCGACGCCCATATCAAGGTGGCCTGCGTCGACACCACACAATTGCGACCGGCGGCATTGCCTGCTCCGGTCAAACTCCAATTTTCCCAGGCGCGGCTGCCGTCTGGGCCGAATTCGCCTTAACCAAGGAGACAAACGCGCGTGCAATCCATGTCCATCCTGAGTCTGATCATCAATGCCACCTTTTTCGTTCAGGTGATCATGCTCATCCTGTTTTCTCTGTCGGTGGCGTCCTGGTACATGATCTGGCAGCGCCAGTCCCTGATTTCAAAAAGCCGCCGAGCGCAGGCTACCTTTGAGGAGCGCTTCTGGTCCGGTATCGATCTCAGCCGTCTGTTCGTGCAGGTCAATACCGATCCCAATCCTCATTGTGGTCAGGAAAATATTTTCCGTGCCGGCTTCAAGGAATTTGCCCGTCTGCGCAAGAACATCAATAGCGATCCCGATTCCGTGATGGAAGGAACCGAGCGGGCGATGCGCGTGGCGCTGCTGCGGGAGCAGGAAAAACTCGAAGCGCAGCTGCCGTTGCTGGCCACTATCGGCTCCACCAGCCCTTATATCGGATTGTTGGGTACGGTCTGGGGGATCATGCATTCCTTCCTGAACCTGGCGACACAACAGCAGGCAACACTGGCCGCCGTAGCGCCGGGTATCGCCGAGGCTCTGATTGCCACTGCCATCGGCCTGTTTGCTGCGATCCCTGCGGTAGTGGGTTACAACCGGTTTTCCGCCGGCGTGGACCACCTGCTGCACAGCTACGAAACTTTTTCGGATGAATTCACCAGTATCCTGCACCGCAAAGCCCACTCCGGCGAAGCGGAAGACAGATAAGGTCGGAGCGAGCAGCGACTGATATGGCGCAGAAAAAAACCACAAAACGGCGCAAGCTGGCCTCCGAAATCAACGTCGTACCCTACATCGACGTCATGCTGGTATTGCTGGTGGTCTTCATGATCACGGCACCCATGATGACTGCGGGTGTGAAGGTGGATTTGCCGGACGCCAATGCCAAACCGATCGAGCTGCCCAAGGACGAAGAGTTCATCATCGTGTCCGTGGATCAGGCAGGTCAGTATTACCTGAGCGTCGGCGGCGACACCAAGCAGCCCAAGCCCATGGAGGAAGTGGCCAAAATGGTGGGCGCCATTAAGCGCAACAAACCTGCCACGCCAGTACTGATGGAAGGCGACCACAACGCGGCCTATGGTCTGGTGGTGCAGATGATGGTGGCGTTGCAGGAGGTGGGGGTGAATGACGTGGGCCTCGTCACCGAAAGCGAAAAGCCGCGCAAGGAGCCGTGAGTTTGGTTTCTCAACGCATTGATCTGGGCTCTCTGGGCAAGTCGCTGCTGGTGCATGTGGCGGTGGTTAGTCTGTTCTTCCTCAGCTGGAAAAGTACTGAGGAAAAAATACAGATGCCCAAGGCCATGCATGTCACCGCCGTGGTCATGGAAAAGCCGCAGCAGCGTACAGCGCCTAAGCCGCAACCCAAACCGACTCCACCACCACCCAAGCCGGAGCCGAAACCCGAACCCAAGCCAGAACCGAAGCCGGAGCCTAAAAAGCCTGAGCCCAAGCCGGAACCGAAGAAACCGGAACCGAAAAAGCCCGAGGTGAAAAAGCCAGAGCCCAAAAAACCGGAACCGAAGAAACCCGAGCCCAAGAAGCCAGAACCGAAAAAGCCGGAGCCGAAGAAAACACCTCCCAAGAAAGCGGAACCGGTGGAGGACTTCAGCGACATTCTTAAGAGCGAAATGAAACAGCTTGAGAAGCAGAAGCCCAAGGCTGACCCGGGCAAGACGGCCAAGCCCACGGCGGCGCCCGCTTCCAATAGCGATGTCTCGCCGGATGAGATCCAGCAATACCTGGCTGGCATCACCCAGGCCGTGGCCCAGCAGTGGAGTCGTCCGCCCAGTGCCCGTGCCGGCATGATAGTGACCTTGAGCATTACGCTGCTGCCGGGAGGCGAACTGAACGACGTTAGCGTGTTCAAAAGTAGCGGCAATGACGCCTTTGACCGGTCGGCAGTAGTGGCCGTGCAGAAAGTGGGGCGGTTTGTAGTGCCGGAAGAGCCACTCAAGTTCGATCGCTACTTCCGTTCCTTTAAGATCCAGTTCAATCCTGACGATTTGATGTACTGACACCGGAGATGCAACCAACTATGTTCGTTCGTTACTTTGCGGCCCTGTTCCTGTTGTGCGCTGCCCTGGGGGCCAGGGCAGAACTGACTGCCATCATCACCAAAGGGATCGACAACGCCACACCCATCGCCATTGTCCCCTTGGGATGGAATCAACCTTCCCGTTTGCCGGAGGATGTCTCTGCCATCGTGCAGGCAGATTTGCACCGCTCAGGCCAATTCAAACCGCTGGAGCGGGGCGACATGCTCAGTCGTCCCACCGAAGCCAGCCAGGTCTTCTACCGTGATTGGAAAGCGCTGGGCAGCGAATGGTTGGTCATTGGCACCATGCAGCCTGCGGGCGGAGGCCAATACCGGGCCGATTTCGAGATCTTCGATGTGTTCGCCCAGCGCTCCGCCAAGAAAGGCACGGTCACCAGCAACAACCTGCGCGGCATGGCCCACTACATCAGTGACGTTATCTATGAAACCGTTACCGGCATTCGTGGCGCTTTCTCCACGCGCATGCTGTACGTGACGATGGAGCACATGCAGGCGCGCAAGCAGCGTTATCGCTTGTACGTGGCGGATGTAGATGGCTTCAATGAGAAGATTATTCTGGAATCCCCAGAGCCAATCCTGTCGCCGACCTGGGCACCCAACGGTCGTCACATCGCCTATGTGTCCTTCCAGAGCACTCGTCCTTCTATTTATATCCAGGACACCGTGACGGGCCGTCAGCAGAAAATTACGGGATTCCCGGGTCTGAATGGAGCGCCGTCGTTCTCGCCCGACGGACGGCAATTGGCTATGACGTTGTCGAAGGATGGCAACCCCGAGGTCTACATCATGGATGTGGCGAGCGGCAGTTTGCGTCGCATCACCAATCATTATGCTATCGACACGGAAGCCACGTGGGCGCGCGATGGACAGAGCCTGATTTTCACGTCTGAACGCGGCGGATCTCCACAAATTTATCGGCAACATATTGCAACAGGAAAGGTCGACCGATTAACATTCGAGGGCAGTTACAATGCGCGTCCAGCATTGACTCCAGATGGTCGTTTCCTGGCCATGGTGCATCGCTCTAACGGGGTGTTCCATATCGCAGTGCAGGACTTGGTGAAGGGCTCCTTCACTATCCTGACAGAAACAGATCTGGACGAGTCGCCCAGTATCGCTCCCAATGCCAGTATGATTCTGTACGCCACGCTCAAGGGCAATCGTGGGGTATTAGGAGCTGTTTCACTGGATGGGCGAGTTAAAGTGCAGCTACCGTCGCGCTTTGGAGATGTACGGGAGCCAAGTTGGTCGCCGTTTTTGTAAAAAATTTGTTGTAGCCTGTTTTAAATGCTTCAATGAACCCTTAATATTCGCGAGGTCCATCTCTTAGGAGTTTGCTATGCCTATGTTTACCCGTAATCATCTTATCGCTCTGATCGCTGCTGCATCCATCGCTGGCTGTAGCTCCACTCCAGAAGAAACTACCGACGCCAGCACTTCCGCTCCGGTAACTTCTGGCTCTACATCTACCGATACAACTGGTGGTTACGGTTCTTCTGATCCGTCCCTGCAGAACCGCGTTGTGTATTTCGATTTCGACAAATACGACATCCGTGTTGATTCTGAAGCTACTCTGAACGCTCACGCTCAGTACCTGTCCGCTCACCCGGGCGCTAAACTGCGCGTTGAAGGCCACGCTGACGAGCGCGGCACTCGCGAGTACAACATGGCTCTGGGCGAGCGTCGTGCAAAAGCCGCTTCTGCTTTCCTGACCTCCAAAGGCGCTTCCGCTAGCCAGATCGAAGTGATCAGCTACGGTGAAGAGCGTCCGGTTGCTCTGGGTCACGAAGAAGGTTCTTGGGCTCAAAACCGTCGCGCAGAACTGCAGTACACTTCTGAAGCTCCCTGATGCGTCGATTGGCAGCCTTTTGGGTGCTGATGGCAGCTACCACCGTTTCGGTGGTAGCTGCTCCCCCCTACGAATCCCGCGAACGCAGTAAATCCAGTCCCTCTATCGATCCTTCCAGCCCTTATTATTCACCCTCCCAGAGCAATAGTTCGGGTTCGGGTGCCACCTATGGCTCCGGCGTAACAACGTACGGTGTTGGTGGCGGTGATGGCAGTGAATCTTCCAATTACGCCAAGCCAGCTGATTCCGGCCGGTCGTCTTCCAGCTATTCCAGTACCGGTGGCGGCTCAGATTCCTATTCCACCATGCAGCAGATGCAGCAGATGCAACAAGAGTTGCAGGAACTGCGCGGTGCAGTGGAACAGCTTACCCATGATATGGAAATGATGCAGAAGCAGGCCCGGGAGCGTTACCTGGATCTGGATTCCCGTATCAACCAATTGCGTGGTGGCACTGCAGCGGCAGGTGCCGCAGTGGCAGCAGAGGGTGATGCCCCGGTGGCAGCCCCAACCACCCAAGAAGCAGCGCAGGACAAAGACCTTTACGATAAGGCCAGTCAGTTACGGCGTGATGGCAAGTATCAGGAGTCCATAACTGTACTTGAAGACCTATTGAAGCAATCGCCTGATGGACCTTACGCGCCGTACTGCGAGTACTGGCTGGGTGAGACCTACATGGCAATCAAGCCACCCAAGCTGGATATGGCCAAGACCCATTTCATCAGTCTGTTGGGCAACCACCCGGATCACGTCAAAGTGCCGGATGCCATGTACAAGCTGGGCAAGTTGTTCGCCTCCCAGGGTGAGAAGGCCAAAGCCAAAGGCACCTTGAACGAACTGATCAAGAAGCACCCTGACAAGCCTGCGGCCAATCTGGCCAAGGACCTGCTCAAGACCCTTTGAATCTGGGCTGTCCCACCGGCGAAGGTTGAGTTTGCTGGTGGGCGTCATGTAACATTGCACCCCCTTTCGCAGTCAGGTGTGATTCGTGCCCCAGGTCCGCATCAGTGAGATCTTCCATTCCTTGCAGGGTGAGGCCAGAACCGTGGGCCGGCCCACGGTCTTTGTGCGCCTGACGGGATGTCCCTTGCGTTGCCAGTATTGCGACACCGCCTATGCGTTTTCCGGCGGCGAGATGCTGGCGTTTGAGCAGATCCTGGAGAAGGTGGCGCGTCATCGCTGCCGCTATGTCACGGTCACCGGCGGTGAACCCCTGGCGCAGCCCAATTGCCTGCCGTTGCTAACCAATCTGTGCGATTTGGGTTATGAGGTTTCGCTGGAAACCAGCGGTGCCTTGCCGATCGACAATGTTGATCTCCGTGTCAGCGTTGTGCTTGATCTGAAGACTCCCGACTCGGGTGAGTGCCATCGCAATCTCTACGAAAATATTCCCTTGTTGAAACCGATCGACCAGGTCAAGTTCGTGATCTGCAGTCGCAACGACTATCAATGGTCACGGATGAAACTGGACGAATTCAATCTGGCAGAGCGGGTGCAGGACGTGTTGTTCTCCCCGAGTTATGGGCAAGTATCGTCGACAGAATTGGCGGAGTGGATTCTGGAAGATGCATTGCCGGTACGGTTTCAGATCCAGTTGCACAAGTTGTTGTGGGCCGATGAGCCTGGCCGATAACGCGGAGCGTATTGCATGAGTACGCAAGTGAGCAGGGCAGTAGTGTTGTTGTCGGGTGGATTGGACTCTGCCACCTGCTTGGCCATTGCCCGCGGTCAGGGCTACGAATGCCATGCCATGAGTTTCGAATACGGCCAGCGTCACGAGTCCGAACTTCAGGCGGCGGAACGGGTTGCTCAGGAGCAGGGTGCTGCCGCTTTCAAGATCATTCATATCAACATGGGTGACATTGGCGGCTCTGCGCTGACGGACAAGTCCATAGCGGTGCCTGAAGCCCCGAGTGAAGGTATCCCAGTGACCTATGTGCCTGCGCGCAATACGGTGTTTCTGGCGCTGGCTCTGGGATGGGCCGAGGTGTTGGATGCGGACGCAATTTTCATCGGTGTGAATGCGCTGGACTATTCTGGCTATCCGGATTGCAGGCCGGCGTTCATTGCTGCTTTCGAGCAGTTGGCGAATCTGGCGACTCGGCGCGGTGTGGAAGGCAAGCCGATCCGAATTGAAGCGCCGTTGTTGAATCTGACCAAAGCGCAGATCATCCGCAAAGGCACGGAGCTAGGGGTGGACTATGGTCTGACGGTGTCCTGCTATCAGGCGGACGCTCAGGGCCGCGCTTGTGGGCGCTGTGATAGCTGTCGTCTGCGTCGGCAAGGTTTCCTGCAGGCGGGGGTGCCGGACCCGACGCCGTATGCAGACCCTTCTCAGTATAAATAAGCAGCAAGGACTGGCTGACCCGCTAAAAACGACCAAAAACCGCAATCTTTTCAGACGGTTTTGTCAATTTTATGACCGTATGGGGTGGGATGCCAAAAAAGCGATGAAAATCAAGACCATAAATTTGCAAAAAAGGCTTGTGATTTAAAAATTAATCAGTAATATACGCTCCCGTTCGGGTCGTTAGCTCAGTCGGTAG
>DATLII010000694.1:0-4811 GCA_035539495.1 Dongiaceae bacterium | reverse complement strand
AGCCCCAGTTATCGTCGCCCTGCAGCGTGGCCTGGAAGGGATATTGGTGTAGCAGGTCTTCGGGGCTGGCGGTTTCCGTCAGGTTCTCGCTGCCGGATTCATCCAGATAAATCCAGGCTCGCTGATTGAGGGGATGGCGGTTGGGAGATGGATCTTGGGAATGTGCTGAGGGCTTTTGAACTGGCGCTGAAGGCTCTTGAGAAGCTGAAGGCTCTTTGTCCGAAGCTGAGGGCTCCTGAAAAGAAGCCGAAGGCTCCTGCGGAGACGCAACATGCTCCGCCCGTGCGCCGAAGGTGCACAGTAGAAAAAGGAAGAGCAGGCTGCAGCGAGACAAAAATGCCGGCATCCAGGGGCCCGAGTGACTGGGAATAGAGTTCCAGACTAGCACATCCCGCCCATCCTGGCCTGCACGGGGCGGACGTCACGCCCACCCCGTGCGCTCGCGACACAGGCTTAGAGGAAGCCTTCGTCCCGCCCTTCGCTACTGCCCGCCTGTTGCGACGTTTCCGCAGCCTGGGCGGCCCATTGCAGGGTTTCCAGGTATTGGGCGATGTCCGCGATGGTGTGCAGTTCGAACAGGGCCCGCAGCGGAATATCCACATTGAAGGCATGGCGGAACTTGGATACCGCCCGTGCCGCCAACAGGGAATGGCCACCCAAATCGAAGAAGCTGTCGTGGATGCCGACCCGGTCGACCCCCAGCACTTCGCTCCAGATCGCCGCCAGTTTTTCCTCGGTTGGGTTACGGGGCGCAACATAAGGTGCGCGGCCGGTGTCGGTCGGTGACGGCAGTGCGTTACGGTCCACCTTGCCGTTGGGCGTCAGGGGCCAGCGCTCCAGCACCAGGATGTTGGCGGGCACCATGTAGTCCGGCAGCGCGTTGCGCAGCTTCGCTTTGCAGGCCTGCACATCGAAGCCTTTCGGTCCGATCACGTAGGACACCAGTTGATCGTCCTTCACCAGGGTCAGACTGTCGCTGATGCCATCCACCCGGCGCAGGGCATGCTCGATTTCACCCAGCTCGATACGCAGTCCGCGCAGCTTGATCTGGAAATCCTTGCGGCCGATGTACTCGATATTGCCATCGGGCCAGTAACGCGCCAGGTCGCCGGTGCGGTACCACAACCCTTCGCCCTGCGGATTGGCTTGGAAGCTGGCTGCTGTCAGCTCTGGACGGTCCAGATAACCCAGGCCCACGCCATCGCCCGCCACGCACAGCTCACCCACCACACCTTCCGGCAGCAGATGATTGCCCGCACCGACGATATACAGCTGGGTGTTGGACACCGGCCGGCCAATCGGCAGCGTAATCGCCCGCGGATCGGAGTTGATGTGGTACGACACTACGTCGGTACATTCGGTGGGGCCATAGCTGTTCACCACCTTGCACTGACAGGACGGATGCTCCAGCCAGGCCTGCAGTGCGTTCAGGCGAATGGGTTCGCCGCCCAGCACCAGATAGCGCAGCGCCGGGAACGGATAACCCTTGCGGGCGGTTTCCTCCACCACCGGGTAGAACGCGCTGGGCGCGCAGTTGACGATGCTGATGGCTTCCCGCTGCAACGTATCGGCGATCACTTCCACGTCGTAGTTGTCCATCGCCGGAATCACCAACGTGCCACCCGTGAGCAGCGGCGCGAACAGGTTTTTCTGGGTCAGGTCGAAGCCGAATGCACTCACCAGCAGGAATTTATCCTGGGCGCTGACGTTGAGCGCATTCAGATACCAATGCTGCAGGTTCACTTCACCTGCGTGCCGCACCACCGCGCCTTTGGGCTTGCCGGTGGAACCCGAGGTGTAGATCACGTAGATAGGATCGTCGCCACTGATGGTGACGGCCGGCGTGGAAGCGGATGCCTGCAGGTAGGCGGGCTGTTCATCCAGCGCCACCACCTCGATGCTTTGCAGGTTGACGTTGCATTCATGCAAGCGGTCGATGATGCAGCGTTGGGTCAGCAACACTGGGGCCCTGGCATCGTCCAGCATGTACGCCAGCCGTTCCGACGGATATTGGGAATCCATCGGCACATACGCAGCGCCAGCTTTCAGTGCACCGAGCACGGCCACCAGTATGGTCGGAGAACGATCGAGGCAGATGCCAACCTTCTGGCCTTTTTGCACACCGCTTTGCAGCAGCCAGTTCGCCAGTTGATTCGCGCGCTGCTGCAATTGCGCGTAAGTGAGCTGCTCGCCGCCCTGCTTCACCGCGATATTATTCGGGGTGGCCGCAGCCTGCTGATCAAACCAGGGAATGATCGACGCATGCGCCGGCAACGCCTGTTCGGTAGCATTCCACTGTTCCAGTTGCCGTTGTTTCTCTTCCGGCAACACCAGCTCCAATGCATCCACGTCTGCCACGCCCGATACGATCTGTTGGCTGAGGGCTTCCATGCGCGGCAGGAAATCCAGATCGGCAAACAAGTCAGACAGATAGATCAGGTTCAACTCCATCCAGCCGTCCTGTTCGTGCACCACGAACTGCACCGGACCATCCTGCACCTGCGGATAGGCCTTCAGTTTCACTGACGTACCGAACAGCTCCACGGTGGGAATGAAGTTGTAATAGTTGAACATGAAATTTAAACGGCCTTGCGGCAATGTGCGGCGCTGAGTAAGCAGCGACACGTTGGCATTGCTGCGCAGCGCTTTGCGGTAATTGCGGATGTAGGCGAACAGTTCGTCCACCTGATGATCCGGCGCAAACAGGGATTGCGGGAACACCACCGGCAATACCTGGAAGTAATTACCGAATGCACGCCGGTGTTGACCGGTGCGACCACCGATCACTTCCGACACCACGAAATCCGCTTCACCACGGCAGTAGGCGTTGATCAGCAAGCCGTACAGCGCTTTGAAATACAGCGACGGCGTGATGCGTTGTTGCTCGCAGTAAGCCTGCACGGCAGCCCAGTGAGCATCGTCCAGTCGCAATTGTTTTTCCACACGGATGCGTGTGACCGACTCTTTCACTTGCGGCGGCAGCGAGAAATCCAGCGCTTCCACCGAACGGCCGATTTCACGCCAGTGCGCAATGACCTCAGTGGTGTCCGTGCGACGGCTGTTGTCCCGCACGTATTCGGGATAAATCACCGGCGCCGGCACATAGGGCAAGCCGCCTTTGATGCTGTGAGCAGCCGCCACCGCGTTCAGCAGATGCACCGCCATGCCCGCGCCATCCAGCAGGATGTGGTTCATGCGGAAGATCACCAGATGGCGGCCCGCATTCAGCTTGTACACCCAAGCTTCCGACAATTCGCCGTGAATATCGTAAGACCGCCAGATCTGGCTCTGGGCAAACGCAGCCGCTTCTTCATCCGATGTTGTGCGTTGCGACCAATCTTCGAACTGCAGCTGCGCGCGTTTTTGCTTGTCGATGCGCAGGTAGGCCACGTCAGCGTAAGGCAAATCTGCCCTCAACAATTTGGCGCGCAGCATCGGCTGGCTATCCACCAGTTGTTGCAACGCCTGTTGCCACAATGCGGGATCGAATTCGCCATCGGTGATGAAGTGGTAACCCAGGCTGTTTTTGAGCGTGTCCGGTTCCAGCAGCGAATCCAGATACATGTCGCGCTGCATCGGCGACAGACGTTGCAGTTCGCACTCCGCCGGATTCTGGTTCAGCAGGCCGTACAGATCCTGCAGCTCAACGACGTAAATGCCGTCCAGCAACTGCTCGGGATGATCCAGCATCTGCTCCAGGATATGCGCGTAGTGTCGCAGCATGCGGCTGATGGTGTCCGTCACAAACAGATCGGTGTTGTATTCCATCACACCGGCAATATCGCCCGCGCCTTCCTGCAGAATCAGCGACAGCTCGTATTTCGCGGTTTTGTGTTCACGCGGCACCGCGGAAATACGCAGTCCGGCCATGCTGGCCTGCATGTCGGTTTCTGCCACATTCTGCAGCGCGAAGCCGACCTGCGCACCGGGCGAGGTATCGGCACTGCGCTCCATTTTCAGCGCATCCAGCAACAGGTCTGCCGGCATATCCTGATGCGCGTAAGCCCCCAGGGCCATTTGCTTGATCTGACGGAAATACTGATCAACGGAGGGATTGCCATCCAGGCGCGAACGGATTACCAGACCATTGACGAAGAAGCCGATCAGACCTTCGATCTCGGCACGGTTACGGCCTGCGATAGGAATACCAACGCAGATATCCTGCTGATTACTGTAGCGGCTCAACAGTACGTGATAGGCGCCCATCAACACCATAAATGGCGTCAGGTCGTGCTGTTCGCAGTAACGCTTCACTTTTTCCGCCAGCGCCGTTCCCAGCGTGATCGGATGATGCGCGCCATTGAAGGTTAGGATTTTCGGCCGTGGTTTGTCGGTCGGCATGCGCAATACATCGGGCGCACCGTCGAGAGCCTGTTTCCAGTACTCGCGCAGGCGATCGAGGTTGGTACCTTGCAACCAATTACGCTGCCATACGCTGAAATCGCTGTACTGAATCGGCAGCGGCGGTAATGGCGAGGCACGGCCGGCAGAGAACGCCAGATACAATGCCTGAATTTCCTGCACCAATACCGTCAGCGACCAACCATCGGAAATAATGTGATGCATGTTCAGCAGCAGAATATGCTCCTGCGCTGACAGTTTCAGAATGCGGGTGGTGAACAGCGGATCAGTGGCCAGATTGAATGTGGCGTTGGCATCCTGGTCTACCAGGCGCTCCACTTCCCGTTGCCGTGCTGCTGCGTCGAGGGACGACATGTCCGCCACTTGCGATTGCCAGGTGCCTGCATCACGGATACGCAGTTGCGGGATACCATCCTGCTCGCCGAAATTGGTCCGCAGCACTTCATGCC
>DATLII010000693.1:0-2394 GCA_035539495.1 Dongiaceae bacterium | reverse complement strand
AGATTCCCGTGGGTGCGAAGCTGATTGTGCTGGGTGGCCCTGCGATGCAGATCGGTTTGGGTGGTGGTGCGGCTTCGTCGATGGCCACTGGCACTAGCGCGGAAGATTTGGATTTTGCATCGGTGCAGCGCGATAACGCGGAAATCGAACGCCGCTGTCAGGACGTGATTGATCAATGCTGGCAGTTAGGCGATGCCAATCCGATCGCGTTTATTCACGACGTGGGCGCGGGCGGTTTGTCGAATGCGATGCCGGAGCTGGTGAAGGACGGCGAGCGTGGTGGCCGTTTCGAATTGCGTGATGTGCCTAACGACGAACCCGGTATGTCGCCGCTGGCGATCTGGTGCAATGAATCCCAGGAGCGCTATGTGCTGGCGGTGGCGCCGAAAGATCTGGCCGCATTCGATGCCATCTGCAAACGCGAGCGTTGCCCATACGCAGTGTTGGGTGAAGCTACGGAAGAAATGCATCTGACTCTGCACGACGACCATTTTGGTAACAAGCCGGTGGATCTGCCGATGTCGGTGTTGTTCGGCAAGCCGCCGAAAATGTTGCGGGAATTCGCGCGTAAATCGGCAGCGCAAAAACCGGTTTCAACCGATGGTATCGATGTGACGGAAGCGGCGTACCGCGTGTTGCGTCTGCCTGCAGTGGCCAGTAAAAAATTCCTGATCACCATCGGCGACCGCACGGTAACCGGCTTGGTGACGCGGGATCAGATGGTGGGCCCCTGGCAGGTGCCGGTGGCGGATTTGGCCGTAACGACTACCACGTTGGATGTGTACACCGGCGAAGCGATGTCGATGGGTGAACGCACGCCTGCTGCGCTGATCGATGCACCGGCGTCGGGCCGCATGGCGGTGGGCGAGGCGATTACCAATATCGCGGCGGCGCGGATTCGCAAACTGGAAGACGTGCGCCTGTCTGCCAACTGGATGTGTGCTGCGGGCCACCCAGGCGAAGATCAGGCATTGTTTGAAACGGTAAAAGCGGTGGGCATGGAGTTGTGCCCTGAGCTGGGCATCACCATTCCGGTGGGTAAGGATTCCATGTCCATGCGCACCCAGTGGCAGGATAGTGGCGAGAAAAAAGCGGTGACGGCACCGTTGTCGCTGATCATTTCCGCGTTCGCGCCGGTGTTGGATGTGCGCAAGACGGTGACGCCGCAATTGCAAACGGACGCGGGTCCGTCACGTCTGCTGCTGATCGATCTGGGTAACGGCAAAAATCGCCTGGGTGCGACGGCGTTGGCTCAGGTGTACAACCAGTTGGGTGATGTTTGCGCTGACGTCGACAGTCCTGCGCAATTGAAGGCGTTCTTCGATCAGATTCAGGATTTGCTGCAACAGCAGAAACTGCTGGCGTATCACGATCGTTCTGACGGCGGTCTGCTGGCCACATTGTGTGAAATGGCGTTTGCCGGTCATGTGGGCGTAAGTGTGGATACTTCCTCGCTGGGCGAAGCGCTACCGGCCCTGTTTAATGAAGAATTGGGTGCGGTAATCCAGGTGCGTGGCGCCGATACCGCTGCCATTGTTGCGCAATTGCAGCAGGCTGGTCTGGCGGTATATGAGCTGGGTACGTTGAACAACAGTGGTCAGGTGGAAATCCGTTCCCACGGCAATGTGTTGCTCAGCGAATCCCGTATCGCGCTGGAGCAGGCCTGGGCCGACACCAGCTTCCGTATTCAGTCCCTGCGCGACAACAGCGAATGCGCGCAGCAGGAATTTGACCAGATTGCCCGTGCGGACGATCCAGGCATCAACCCGGTGCTCAGCTTCGACCCGCAGGACAATATCGTGGCGCCGCTGATCAACACGGGCGCACGCCCGCGGGTTGCGATTCTGCGGGAGCAGGGCGTGAACGGTCAGGTGGAAATGGCGGGTGCGTTTTACGCGGCTGGCTTCACGCCGGTGGATGTGCACATGAGCGATATTCTGTCGGGCCGCGTGACGCTGGGGCAGTTCAAAGGTTTGGTTGCCTGCGGCGGTTTCTCTTACGGTGACGTGCTGGGTGCGGGCGAAGGCTGGGCCAAATCGATTCTGTTCAATGCGCGGGCGCGGGAACAATTTACGGCGTTTTTTGCGCGTTCCGATGCATTTGCGTTGGGCGTGTGCAACGGCTGCCAGATGATGTCGAACCTGCATGAGCTGGTGCCAGGCGCAGATTATTGGCCGCACTTCGTGCGTAACCAGTCGGAGCGGTTCGAAGCGCGGGTCTGTACTGTTGAAGTGCAAAAATCGAAATCGATTCTGCTGCAAGGCATGGAAGGCTCGCGGTTGCCGATTGCGGTGGCTCACGGTGAAGGTCGCGCTGAATTTGCCGCGGCCGCGCAGATCGAATCGGCGGCTCGTGCCGATGTTATCGCATTGCGTTTCGTGGACAACTGGGGCG
>DATLII010000692.1:0-7786 GCA_035539495.1 Dongiaceae bacterium | reverse complement strand
GTATTCAAACTGACTCATTGGGTGGTCTCTTGGGGCTTGGTGTCGGTAGTTTCAGGATTCGTGGTTTCAGGATCGGACGATTCGGATTTCTTGGCCTTGTCTGCTTCCGTTTCGGGTTGGGCTTCGGCTGCGGGTTGGGCGTCAGTGCCAGTTTGCGTCGGTTGCTGCGCGGCGGCGTCCTGTTCCTCGTCGGACTGAGGGTTCAGGATGATATCCGCCCGGGTGGAAGGCTGCGTTTGCGCGGCTGGCTCCGTTGATGGGGCGGGTTCTGCGGGTGCAGTCGCCGGCGGAGTTGCGGCGGGATCCGCCTGCACAGGCGGGCAGGTGCTGCAGGCTGCCTTTTCCGGCGGGCCGTCTTCCGGCAGATAGAGAGCACCTTTCTGGCCACAGGCCGCGATGAGCAGCGCCAGGCCGGTCAATAACAGGATACGCATTAGGGAAATCCGATGGATGCGAGAATGCGGCCATTATAACCAAGCGGGCGCTGAAAGCAGGCAGTTTTCGGCGTTGTAGGGGATGAGCATCGGTGCCCGGCTCGATTCCGGTGAAGATAGGGCGCGTGGGCACGCATCGGAGACATTCGGCCCTGTAACGGTTTGATCTGTTGGTATTCAAAGCGATTACAGGGCCGTGGTGACTGCGCAACTACTGGTAGTTATGTTTGGAGCCGCAGGCCGCAATCATGTTCATTGGGTTGGATAGGCATAGGTAAAAATCCCTGACATTTCCGTTGGCCGATGCGCATTCGCCCACTGAGAGTTTCGCCTTGATTCTTTTCAGTTCCGAGACCGTCTTTTCATACTGGTCTTTTTCGATGTAACCATCCCGATGATTCTTGCGTCCAACCTCCAGCATCGAGTCGATCGAATAGCGGCCGTTCTCCACGGCTTCGGCGCAATCCATTTTCTCGGCCGGCGCTGTGTTTTTCATCAATCCTTCGGCCATTTCGCGGGCTACCTGCTGCGCATCAGATGGCGGGGCCTGTTCCTGACTGGCGCCAGCGCTGGGACTTGCGCCGGAGCCCACCTTGATATCCACTTGCTCAGTTTGCTGCTGCTGCGGTGGAATGCTGCCGAAATGAGTGACGCCCTTTTCGTCCACCCATTTGTACACGGCGGCGCTGGCGCCGAAGGGAATCAGTAAACACAATACACAGGCGAATGTTCGCGTCATGGCTTGGATTCTCGGTACGAGTTGAAGAGGTTGATGATGTCGGTTTTGCCGCGCTTTTGGACATAGTCGCGGATGCTGGCCGGCCGTTCACCGGAAGTGAAGATCGCATCGGGATTGGCGCCTCTGTCCAGCAGCAATTTGGTGGTGACGGGATCGTCCTCTGCCACTGCCCAGAACAACAATGTGCGTCCTTCAGTGTCGGGCGCTTCCAGATTGGCGCCCTGATCGAGCAGAAATGCCAGCGTCTGCGTGGACCCTTGATCAACGGCGATTCGCGCTGCTGTTTTGTCTGCGGCATTGGGGAGGTCGGGTTTGGCGCCCCGCTGTATCAGCAAAGCCGCAAACGCCTGCCGGTTGTAGCGCGCCGCGTAGTGCAGCAGGCGATTTTCCCAGAGATCCGCCGGGTCGGCTCCGTTAATGTCACTCACCTGGCCGATCAGGCAATCGAATGCAGCCACGTCCCCCGTGCGAATTGCGATGGGCAGGTCCAGCCAGAGGTCCGTACTTTTCTGGCAGCTCTCTGCGATTGTTGTGTTGGACGCAAGCATCAATGCAGTACACATCAGCGCCGAAATAAGTAATCGCATGAATGCTATGTCCTGACTCCCCTCATCAGCTGATCTTCAGAGCCTGGTTGATGGCGATTTCCAGTTTTTCCTTGTGTTGAAGGAATTGCACGGTCTGCAGGCTGGTGGCGGTGGGTAGGTCGAGCTGGCTCAGATCCAGGTCGGTGATGTAGCAGGGATAGCGTTCGCGGTTGCGGCGCAGCGACGCGATATGGCCCGCCACTGCAGCAAACAGGGTGTCGCCGTATTCCAGTTGCGAGAATTCCTGGTCGTCGCAGTACACGGTGTAGACCACGTCGCCGAACGTGCCGGTCTGGGCGATGGCCTGCACTTGGTGAAATTGCTTGGCATCCACCATTTCCAGCAGCGGTTTGCGCTCGGCGTTCAGTTCGCCGCGGTTGTTACGGCGCAATTCGTGATAGGCCACTTTTTGCTGCTGGTTCAGGGCATAGCCGTCGCGCTGGTTGACGGTGGCGCGGCGCTGCTGGATGTTTTGCAAAAACAGGCGGATCGGGTTGAGCAGCGTATCTTCGTCGACGTTGTTTTTCTGGGTGTAAAACAGTGAGCCCTGTTCGTCCAGAATGAAAATTTCACTGCTGTCGTTGTTGCGCAGGAAAAACACTTGCACTTTGCCGGGCACCGCCAGGCGCGCGATGACACGCAGCGGATGTTTGTCGAGGGCGTTGCGATCCAGCACCAACGGGCTGTAAGCCTGTTGCGGTTCCGCCATGACATCCAGCAACTCCCGCCGTGAACGCAAGGCGCGCACGATGGGCACATTGCGCCGGAATTGCAGCATGTAGATGTACTGTTCGATTTCCAGGATGTAGCGGGTGTGGATAGTGCGAGTACCGCTGTAATAGCAGGCAATGATGTCGCGGAATAGTTCTTCCACCCGCGCGGCGATGGAACTGGCGCGTGTAGGGCAGTAACAGCGCACATCCAGTTTCGGCAGCGGCACGGATCCATCCGGCGGAATCTGCCGCAGGTAATGCACCAGGCAGTCGATCAGCGCATTTTCACCGGAAAAATGGCTGCAGATGATTTCGCCCCAGCTATTGCAGAGGATCTGGTCCACCGTCACCACCAGATTGTGGTGCAGCGCACTGTAACTCAGCGCATCGGTGTGATCGGTCAGACGATGAATGCCTTTCTGTGTCATAGGCCGCATGGGGTCAAGACCCGCGTTCATATACAGGACGATGCGGGTGGGAATGGCGCCGTGCAGGAAATTTTCCTGGGCGGCGTAAGGCGCGCCGCCGGGAAACAGTTGAAATAGTGACTGCACCGTTTGTTGCAGTTCGGCTTCGCTCATGTCGCTGCCATTGGCTTCCACCGACATGCGGGTGGCGGAGTCCATTACGCCATTGAAGAAACACCAGGTAATCAATTCAATACAACTGCGGGCTTTCTTGATGGGTTCGCGGCCTTTGGCTTCACGACTTTTCAAGTAGCCCTGAAATACGGCCCAATAATCATTGATGCCATGCTCGGCGTCGCGCACATAGTGGAAGGAAAGATGTTCTTCCACCAGCGAAGTCGCGATGCCGGGATTCACCAGTTCGATCTTGCCGCCCTTGCGTTCGAACGCGGCATACAATTTGCGGCCCAGCAGGTTCATGTCTTCCTGCTTGATGCTGGCTTCAATGTCGATGTCGCGGGCAAAAGCTGATAGCACGCGGTAACTCTGGTTCAGCTCCTGTACCAGTTCCTGGCGTTCGCCGCGTACGCGATTCACTTTCCAGTATTTGCGATTGTCGAGCTGTTTGATGTACGGCTCATCCCAGCCCCATTCCCGCGTCAGGCGAATCATCAGTTGGCGACGCCAGGTGGTGTCCGCCGGTTTCACGGTACGGCTGAGGCTTTCATTGACCTTGAAATAGAAACAGTGGCGGATCAGTTCGAGCCGACGCAATTCCTGGCGTCGGGTCAAATAGCTTTCGATCTTGCGATACAGCATCACGTAGGGGTCCAGCTCATCCAGATCGAGCTGGCCGGCATACACCACTTTTTTGTACATCACGCTCAGACTTTCCACGTCGGGAAATTCACTGGCGTACACTTCGGTGAGTACAATTTTGATAACGGACTTGTAGGGCGAATCGATCCCTTTATATAGCTGCCACATGCCAGCGCCGATAAATTCGCCGGCGGGAAAATCCGAGATGCCACCGAAGTCGACGCAATCGTCTTTTTCGATGAAGCGGTTGCGCACCAGTTTGTCCGCCAGCGCATCGTAATTTTTTTCGTCGTAGGCGGGCACCATCCACCACAACGGGAAGCGGCCGGCCACCATGATGCTGGTGCGGTAAAACTCATCCAATAGCAGGTAATGTTGTGCGCTGCCGCAATCCTCGCCGGACAGATCGCTGCGCACGCCGGTGCGGAACTTGATCGGGTCCATCAAAAAGAAATGCACTTCCAAACCGGTTTCGTCGGCCCAGCGTTCGATGGCGCTGAGTTTGTCCTGCAATTCGTCGATGGCTTCCTGCGGCAGGCCAGGGTCGTAGCAGATCCAGATATCCATGTCGCTGGATTCGGAGTGCGCCACGGTGCCGGTGCTGCCCATCAGGAAAATACTGAAAATGCGCGGCTGGGCATTCGCTTTGCGCCGGTAGACGAAGCTGCGGGAGATGGTTTGTGCCGCCCGCAGGTTCTCTTTTTCGGGGACAAAACCGCACACACCGCAGGGCGTGCGTCCAGAGACGTAGCCAGGCAGTGAAGGGTGGTTGATATGCAGTAATAGTGGCAACGATTCCAGAAACAACCGGTGGCGGCTACCGAGCGTCGACAACATACGCTCCAGCCGGCCGTGATTGACCTGCAGGAAGCGCTCTTTAAGCTGCTTAAGCTGCTTGCGGTCAATCCCTTCCTGGAGATCGGGCGCGATTTCTTTGGATCGAGACATCCCTTCAAGTATAGGGGGGAGGCGCAATTTTGCCTGGAATGTGAGCGTATTGGCTTTTGCCAAGATTTTCAGCCGGTTGGACTCGGGAAATATGCCGCACGGACTTGGTGAACCCACGCTGCCTCTGTCATGATCGACCGTGCCGACGACACGCAAGGAGATTGTTATGTCAAAACCCGGTTTTCCGTTGCCCTGGCTGGTGGCCGTCCTGCTGAGTGCGCCTGCGTTCAGTATTGCTGAGCAGCTTGATGTCATGCCGCCGAAAACCGTGCAGGAATGTATCGATACGTCGGTCCGGGATGCCGATCCCTCCCTCACCATCGGCGAGATCCGGGCTAACTGCGAGCCGGTGCAAACTCCGCCTGAAGGCGAGGCACCTCGGGTGACCGAGCGGGAAGAAATGGAAAAACGCAGTGAATGGAATCCTTACGTAATCACGCCGCACAAACAGAATTACATTCTGCCGATCACCTATATGGACGAACCGAACAACGAGGTGTACTCCATCGAAGATGACGCCGATGTGATGAAAAACGAGGAAGCCAAGCTGCAGATCAGTCTGAAGGTGCCGCTGGTTGAGCCAGGATTGCTTCTGCCGGATGACAGCCTGCACTTCGGATTTACGCTGCAATCCTACTGGCAGGTGTATAACCACGATATTTCCGCGCCGTTCCGCGAAACCAATTATCAGCCTGAATTTTTCTACACGGTGCCGTTTAAGGTACATGCGTCCGGCAGCCAGACCCTACTGCAGTTTGGCATTGAGCATCAGTCCAATGGTCGCAGCCAATTGCTGAGCCGGAGCTGGAATCGCATTTATACCCAAATCTTCTACGCCAAGGACGATTACCTGATCAGCTTCCGTCCCTGGTATCGCATTCCGGAAGATCCCAAGGATGATCCGCTGGATCCCAACGGTGACGACAATCCGGATATTGATGATTACATGGGATATTTCGAATTGACCGGCGCGTGGAAATGGAAGCAGCTTGAAGTTTCCGTCATGGGTCGCAACAACTTGCGCTCGGAAAATTACGGCGCGTTAGAGCTGGGCTTGAGCTTTCCGTTATCAGGGCGGCTGCGCGGTTACGCGCAATATTTCAACGGTTACGGCGAGAGTCTGATCGATTACAACTATCGGAATGAACGCATTGGCGTGGGTGTATTGCTGACGGGAGTGTTATAGGGTGGTGCGTGGGGATTTTGCGTGGCTCTTTTGTGTTGATCCCCGTTTGATTGATCTATAGCAAGGCGCCCCGCCTTTGACATCGGTGTATCCTCGGGTGGGTTGTGTTCTTCCACTGACTAGCACAAGAGGATGCTCATCATGGGTTCCTATATCGTTCTGGCGGCCGATCAGGCTCGCGCCCGTTTGTTCAAGGCTGAGAAACGCGAGGGCACCCTCGTGGAATTCACCACCCTGGCCAATCCGGAAGGGCGACTGCGGGAGCAGGATTTGGTGACTGATGGTAGTGGCGGCAATCCCCACGATATCGGCAACCACGACACGGCCCACCAACATTTGGCGGAAGTGTTCGCCAAACAGGTGGGACAAGCGCTGGAGCAGGCGGCGCAGACGCAAAAAGCCGATCGCATTTACGTGCTGGCCAGCCCCGGTTTTCTCGGCCTGTTGCGGCCGCACTGGAATTCCCAGGTGAAAGCCAAAATCGCCCAGGAATTCGCGAAGGACGTCAGTCGGATGCCGGCGGCGACGATCCGGGAGCATTTGCCGGAGTTGTTGTAGGCGGCGTTGATGCGGGTACGGAAATCTGCTGCACCTGCCCACGCCACTCCACACTCCGCAACCGCGGCCAGACTTTGCCCCGTTTTGCCCAGTCGGCGATATGCAGTTCGCCGGCGCGGAATTCCAAGCCCACCAACGCCCAGGCCGCCGTCAACATGCGCGCGGCCGATCCTGTGTACCAGCTCCAGCCGCCGCGGCCTTCATAACCAGGACCAAAATACACATCTGCTGCCTGTTGATGCGGCTCCAGTCCGTAGTTGAGCCAGCGCTCCGGCGCGGTGTGCGTCAGCGGTGAGATCTTGTGCCATACGATGCCTGCGCGTTGACGCCAATGTTGTGCGGCGCTGGGATTGCCTTCGCGTTCCAGCGCCTCCGCCAGTTGCAGCGCTCCATCCACCAGCCAGGAACTGCCGTGAGAATATTGCGCGCCGTTCTCGCGCACGCCTGGTGGATATTGCGCGATGCGGCCGGGGCGGGGAATGGCGGTTTCATCGAAGGGGGGTGTTAACAGCAATATGATGGCGTCGCGCTCCAGCGCCGACAAACCATGCGCTAGTGCTTTTTCACCGTGCGTTGTATCGACCGCGCCACTCAATATCGGCCAGGACGACATCAGTGCGTCGTCGAACGTCAATTCCTGTCCGGCATCATTGATTGCGCGCACATACCGTGTTTCACGCCATTGCGCATCCAGCGCCTGTTTCAATTGCGCGGCATATTCGCGCAGACGTGCGCCGGCTTCATGCCCGTCCCGCGCGGCAGCGATGGGCGCGAAATCCAATAGCACGCCATACAGGAAGAAACCCAGCCACACGCTTTCGCCTTGGCCATGAGGCCCGATCGCATCCAAGCCGTCGTTCCAATCGCCAGTGCCCATCAGCGGCAACCCGCTTTTTCCACGCCGCTCCAGCACGCGCTCGATGGCGATTTTGCAATGCTCATACAGCGACGCTTTTTCGCGAGAGCGCAATGGCACGAACACGATGCCTTCCACTTTGGGCGGAATCGGTTTGCCTTCGATGTAGTGCACGACTTCTTTCCAGATATCGTCATCGCCACTCACTTTGACGTAGTGCAACGCTACGAACGGCAGCCATAGCATGATGTCGGACGCATGATTGCGCGCGCCGATGCCGGTCTGGCCGTCCCAGGTGGTGTGCCACCATTGCAGCACGTCGCCTTCCAGGAACTGTTGCGCGGCGTGCAGCAGGATTTGTTGCCGGCACAGCGCAGGATGCGATGCCGCCAGCGGAATAACATCCTGTAATTGATCGCGGAAACCATAGGCGCCGCTGCGTTGGAACGGACCACTGCGGCCCCACAGACGCGCGGTCACCACCTGGTAGGGCAGCCAGTCGTTCACCAGGCGGTCGAACGCGGGATCGTCTGTATGAA
>DATLII010000691.1:0-7130 GCA_035539495.1 Dongiaceae bacterium | reverse complement strand
ACTTCATATTGAATACCAGCCACCGTGCCCGCCAATTCCCGCAGTGGCTGACCATCCTGCCAGTATTCATCTTTTACCTGCAGCTGTTGCAGCACCTGCGGATCCAGCAGCAGAACGCGGGCATTCCAGTTCACCGACACTTGCAACGCATCCAGATCGGCATCCTGGTATTCCACGATTTTGTGATCGGCATGAAACAGTTTCTGATGGAAAACTGCGTTGCCGTCGCGCAACCAGGCCTCACCGGCCTGGCGCGCGGGGATCAACATTTCGACGCGAGCGTCCTGACGCCAGAACAGCCATTCACTGCGAGCGACATCTGAATCAGCCTGCACGTGATGCGCTTCATGATCATGATCCGCTACATAACGGCGTTCCGTTTCAAATTGCGCGCCCACCGCCGGCAATGGCTCCGCCAGATTCAGCGGCGGCAGTGGCGGCTGCTGTGCGCAGGCCGCCAGCCACAGGGTCAACATCAACCAAAAAACTCGCGTACTTCGTTTCATTGCTTCCATCCGGATCGCTTACCAGCCCCAATGAGGGTGGTTAAAGCCCAGCGCTTCCGCCATCACGTGATAAATCACGTGCTGCTCCTGAATGCCACGGAACAGGTGGGCTTTGGGACCGTCGGCATAAATCGCCACTTCCTCGCCAGCGTGGGTTTCGGCGCCCATGGGAATGGCTGCTTCCTGCAGATAGTTGGGATCAGCGGTGTTGATGCCGCTCAGATCAGGACGCGGTGCAGCGCCAATATAATCAGCCGGCACATAACCTTCGGTAGCGGGATTGAACAGCTTGCGGGTGCCATCACCGGTGAAACCAGGTCCGTTGTGATAACCCAGCGTGGTGTAAGGCAGGCCCAACGCATCCTTCAGCTCGACGCCGTCGATTGCGGCTTTACCCAGAATCGGGTTGCCGCGAGACGGATAACCCGCCAGGGTAAAGACATGGCTATGATCGGCGGTGACGATGATCAGGGTGTCCTTGTCGTTGGTCAGTTCCTTCGCCACTTTCACGGCTTCCGACAGAGCAATGGCATCGGTCAGTGCACGATGGGCGTTACCAGCATGGTGGCCGTGGTCGATACGACCGGCTTCCACCATCAGGTAATAACCTTTGCGATTTTTCTGCAGCACCTTGATGGCTTTGCTGGTCATTTCCGCCAGCGACGGTTCACCTGCGGCATCGGTTGCGCGATCTGCTTCATATTTCATATGGGAACGTTCGAACAGACCTAATAGATGCTCAGTCTTCGCGGGATTGATCGCGTCGAAACCCGCCTTGTTCCAGACATAAGCGGACTTGGGTTGGGTCAGCCATTCCTGCGTCAGCTCACGGCCGTCAGTGCGGCTGCCCACGCGAGTGGGATATTCCGGATCGGCGCTCTGGTTAGTGGTGAAGTTACTGCGGCCACCACCCAACACCACTTCAATGCCGTTGCCATAAGGGAAATCAATCAGCTGGGCCGCGATATCTTTCACGGTGGCACCGGCCGGCAGATTGCTGTTGTTTTCCCAGTCACGGTTGCCGATATGGGCGTAGTTCACGGCCGGCGTCGCGTGCGTGATGCGCGCGGTGGATACCACGCCAGTGCTCAGGCCTCGTTCTTCGGCACGCTCCAGAATGGTCTTCACGCTTTTTTCGGCGGTGACGTCAGCGCTGGGTTCATTGCGATTGATGGTTTGATCCACCGAAATGGCGCCGTCGTTGGTTTTGATGCCGGCAACCATCGCGGTGGCGGTGGGTGCGGAATCGGAGGTCTGCTGGTTGGCGCTGGCGGTAACCGACAACGCGACATTGGGGAACTGTTCAAAGCTCAAGCGGTTGAATTCGCCGTCCACATCGCGCAGCTGGCCTTCCAGAATGCGCGCAGCGGTAACCGTGGATATGCCCATGCCATCGCCCACGAACAGAATCACATTGCGGGCCTTGTGTTCGTTCTGCTTCAGTTTTTCTGCAGCCCGTACGCTTTTTTGACCTTGTTTGAACCATTCATCCGCGCTGGTTGGCACAGCATCCTGAGCGTAAGCCGAACCCGCCAGCAACAAGCCCAATGCGGCGGCCAAAGGCGCCTTGCGTTGTTTCAACATAGAAGTCCCCCATTGAAATGCTCGTAAATGTGAGACAACCCTAGTGATTTTTCATGACAATCTGGTGACGCTAACGGTCGTATTCTGTCCGGGTTATGATGCGGGTCGTTGAACAATGGGAAAGGAACAGTGGGAAAACATCCATGGAGCTATTGGTACTCATCCTGATACTGGCTGCCGCAGTAGGCGGATGGTGGCATCTGTCCAATGTGCGCGAGCTGGCACTGCGGGCTGCGCAGCGTCATTGCACCGAGATGGGCGTGCAGTTTCTGGATGGCAGCGTGGCGCCGGATGGAGTCCGGTTTGTCCGCAATCGGTCTGGAACGCTGACACTGCTACAAAAGTTCCGCTTTGAATTCACCACCAGCGGCGATAAACGCTACGGCGGCCGCGCGGAATTAATCGGAAGGCGAGTCATCAAGATGGAGTTGGAGCCGCACCGGATTGATACCGGCGCGGGGGAAGACATTAACGACCAATACCACTGATCAATCGTGATGCTTGTGTTTGTGGTGTCCGTGCGCTTTGCCGCGGCCACGTTTGCCCGGGCCGTCGCCATTCTCATCCCAATGATCGTCATGGTAGTGACGGTCACCGTCGTGATGATCGCGGTCGTGGCGGTGATCCGCTCTGTCATCACCCGAATCTTCGGTGACATTGCCACCGATCACACCGCCCGCGGCAGCACCCGCCGCCGCACCCACCACCTGGCCAGTAGCTCCACCCACATGGCCACCTACTGCCGCGCCGCTGGCACCACCGATCGCGCCACCGATAGCTGCGCCGGTTTTAGCATCGCCCTTGGCGCTGACTGCACCGCCAGCCGCTCCGCCCACCGCACCACCGATGATGCCGCCTTGCGCTCCACCCACTTCCTGGCCGATGGCAGCACCAACACCACCGCCAATCGCGCTGCCAACCGCAGTACGCGTGTCGTCGCCAGCAAACGCGGCTGTGGCACTCATGGCAATCAGCAGCGCAGACGCAAACCGTGCCAAACCGGTGGAATTAGACTTCATACAGACTCCCGACATTACCTTGGATGGGTTGAAACATGGATGGGTGAACCAGTGCGGCATTGTGTCAAAACACCTGCCGTACCAGCAAACCTGATGCGCCGAAGTTTGATCGGCTTCAAAAAGTATAGAACTGAAATTACCTAAGAATTTTTGGCGCGGCTGCGCAATTCAGTAATGGCATGATGGAACTGAGAAAATTCAGGAAAGGAAAATAGCGCGGAAATGGGGAAAACCGCACCGGCTTGCTACCGGCGCGGTTGGTCACTTCAGGCCTTGAGTTGCTCGCCCAACCGGGTGGCCGCACGCGACACCATGCCGTAAATCGACAGTTGCGGATTGGCGCCGATGCTGGTGGGGAAAATCGAACCGTCCAGAATATGCAAGCCTTCCAGATGGTGGAATTTACCGTTGCTGTCCACCACCGCGGTTTTCACATCCTCGCCCATCGCACAGCCACCCATGACGTGAGCGCTGCCAATGCGCATGCGATTCACTTCCAGATCCAGTTCGTCGATCTGCTTCTTAACGTCCGCCAGCGTGCTGTTGTATTGGCCCACCGCGTGAATCGGCCGCACTTTCAACGCGCCAGCGGCGAACTGGATTTCCGCCATGTGGTGCAACGCACGCCGCACGCCGTCCCGCAAATAATCATTGATGGGGTAATCCAGTTTCGGCAGGCCATCACTGCGCAGCGACACCGATCCACCTTCACTTTCGTCGTGGAAACCATCCCGCAGCAGCGCCAGCATCATGTTCAGATAAGGCAGGCGATTGATCTGATCCGAATGCGGTTGGCCGTGGCCCATGCCGATAGTGGCGACAAAACCCGGCTGCATCGGCGGCACTTCTATTTTGAAACCCATGGGGCCGGTGACGCCGTCCTTCCATTGGAATTCATCGGAATAGATGGACTGCGGCGCGCCGTAGTAGCCTTCGATCTTGTGACCGAACTCTGCCAACGTGCCCGGCACCGGATGCAGGAAGGTACGCTTGCCGATACGATCGTGTGGATCAGGCGCATCCGATCGCAACAACAGCGCCGGGCCATTGATGCCACCACATGCCATCACTGTATGACGGGCTTGAATGCGAATTTTCTTGCCCGTCTTGTGCACGGCATCGTCCGCAATGGCGTGACACAGCACGCCTTTCACCTGCTCGTTCTCAATCAGCAGTTTTTCCGCGCGTGCGCGATACACCAATTGCGCACCACCATTCAATGCTGCCGGAATCGTCGTCACCAGCATGCTCTGCTTGGCATTGGTGGGGCAGCCTGTACCGCAATAACCCAGGTTCCAACAGCCCTTCACGTTGCGCGGAATGACGGCCCAGTGCAGACCCAATTTTTCACAACCTTCCGACAATATGCTGTTGTTGGCATTGGGCGGAATCGCCCACTTTTCCACATTCAGGCGCCGCTCCATTTTATCGAACCAAGGCGCCATCTCAGCTTCGGTAAAACCTTTCAGGCCGTGCGTCTCGGTCCAATACCGCAATGTTTGCGGCGGCGTGCGAAAACTCGACGTCCAGTTCACCACTGTGGTGCCGCCCACTGCACGGCCCTGCATGATGGTGAAGGCGCCATCGCTGGTGGCGCGGGTCAACCCTTCCTGATACAGATCGCTGTAGGCGCGTTTTTCCTGCATATCGAAATCACTGGAGGAACGCAGCGGGCCTTCCTCCACCATGATCACGCTCAATCCCATCTGCGTCAGAATTTCTGCTGTGGTGCCGCCGCCAGCGCCGGTGCCGATGATCACCACATCGCATGCCAACGTCAGATCCTGTTCCAGCGTCGCGCCGTTATGGGTTTTCCAGCCGGACGCCAATCCCTGCCGGATAATATCCGGGATATCTTTGATAATGATGTTGCTCATGAAACGAATCTCGCTCAGCCGGGAATATGTTGGGGAGGGCCGGGGTACATCTCGGCAGTCCAGTTTTCCGGTGCCGAGTAATAAACCAGGCATGTCAGCTGCGAGAGCTGCGCATATCCCATGCGGAACAAGTTGAACGAGCTGTCACGCCAATCCACCAGAAACGCGTCGATGTCTTCTTCACTCGCATCCTGCCAATCGGACCAGATGCCAGTCATCAATCCGCGCGTCGGCATCAGATACAGCAAGTCGAACATCTTGGCGAGTTCGCCATGTGCATACTCGGATGTATGCGCAAGAAGTTCATCGATATCCGTCAGGAAACGGTCCAGCGCTTGCTGGCGTGCGGCAGGTTCGGTGGGGAAATTACCCTTGAGTACAACGGGCGCGATCGCGGACAGAATCACCGCGTCTTTTTCCCGCAACACTTTCATGGGCTGGCTGGAAGCTGTTTTCGGCTGATGCGTGGCGCAGCCGTGCAGCGAACCGAGCAAGCCCGCCCCCAGCAACAATCCACTGCCCACCAGCCCCAATTTCAGAAAGCCACGGCGATTGAATCCGGGCAGCGTGTCAGGGTGCATGGCATTACCTTTTTTATAGTCGTCAATACAGTGCGTAAAACACAGAGCCCACTGCGCCGACGTCCCTGTCAACCAAACGGGCAAAAGCAAAAATAAAACCTAGTTATCGCAACTCATTACTTCAATAACGATTTAAACAGGATCTGGTGAATGCGACGGTTCCACGGCGGGAAGAACAGCTTAACCCCGTTCATTTTACCCTTATGCACCACACCCTTGGCCTTGCTGAAGGTGACAAAACCTTCACGGCCATGATAGTGGCCCATGCCCGACGGACCGACGCCACCAAATGGCAGATCATCCAGCGCGACGTGGGTCAGTGTGTCGTTGACGCAGACACCGCCGGAATGCGTGTGGCTCAGCAGATAATCGACACGATCGCTGTTGTAATCGAAATAATACAACGCCAACGGCCGCGGCCGGTTGTTCACATACTGAATCGCCTGATCCAGCGTGTCATAGGGACGCACGATCATCAGCGGACCGAAAATTTCATCCTGCTCGATCAGCATGTCATCGGTGGTATTCAACACCAGCGTCATCGGCAGTTTGCCGGAGCCATCGAAATTCTCCCGCGCTGGATTGATCGGCACTACCTTCGCGCCCTTCGCTTCAGCATCCTGCAGATAACCCTGCAACCGCTTTAACTGCCGCGCATTCACCACCGATGTGAAATCCGCGTTATCGCGCACCGTGGGGTACCAGGTGGACACCACGTCGCGGAAGGTGGAAGTGAATTCATCCAGTTTGTGGCGCGGCACCAGCACATAATCCGGTGCCACGCAGGTCTGGCCCGCGTTGATACATTTGCCCCAGGAAATCCGCTCGGCCGCTTCCCGCAGCGGGAAGGATTCGTGGATGATCACCGGCGACTTGCCCCCCAATTCCAACGTGACCGGCGTGAGGTTCTGCGCCGCCGCCGCCATCACGTGACGACCCACCGAGGTTGAGCCTGTAAAGAGCAGATGATCGAACGGCAGCTTCGAGAACGCGATGCCCACATCAGCCTCGCCGGTGACCACCGCCACCTGATCCTCGCTGTAAATCTCCGCCAGCATTTTCTTCATGGCCTCGGCGGCGTGAGGCGTGTATTCCGACATCTTCAGCATCACCCGGTTGCCGGCGGCCAGGGCCGGCAGCATGGGGCTCAGCGCCAAGAAATAAGGGTAGTTCCAGGGCACAATGATGCCCACCACGCCCAGGGGCTGGTAGTGCACCTTGGCTCGCAGCGGCCGCAGGTTCAGGGGCACATGGCGCTTTTCCGACTTCATCCAGCCCGGCACCTGCTTGCTGTAATACTTCACCGCTTCCAGCAGGGAAATCAGCTCCGCGAACAGGGTCTCCGACGCACAGCGATTGCCGAAATCCTTGTTCACCGCCGCCACCAAAGCGTCCTGATGACGCACGATGGCGGGTTTCAGTCGCTTGATCAGGGCCACCCGCTCATCGGCGGATGGCATGGGATGCGCGGCAAACGCCCGCTTTTGAGCTTGGAACATCTGTTCCATGGCTTTGATCTGGGGGTTGTGATCGGCGATGTTGGCGACCTTGGCGACCATGGGG
>DATLII010000690.1:0-23522 GCA_035539495.1 Dongiaceae bacterium | reverse complement strand
GTCCAGTAATCCAGTTGATGATTCAACAGACCGCTGTCGAACAAATCTTTCTGCCAATGGGCAAAATCCGCGTACTGAATCGGCAGCTCCGGCAACGCCGGCTTGGCCTCATGAATTTCCGCTTCATAGGCGCGAGAAATTTCGTCGGTGATGACTTTCAGCGAGAAGCCGTCCGCCGCGATGTGGTGCATCGTAATCAGCAGCAGATACTGTTCCGCCGCACGCCCTTTCACCGTGTCGGACTCCAGGTCCGGCAGTTGCAGCAGGTGCGTACGAATCACCGGGCCATGTTCAAGATTGAACGGCTTGCGCGCTTCACGATCGATGCGGTCGTTCACCGCTTTCGACAAGGCCGGTTCCTTCAGGTAGGTCAGGTTCTCGATCTCAAACACCCAGGGCTGCGATGGCAGCACTTTCTGGAAAGCTCGACCGTCCTGCTCCACATACACGGTGCGCAGCACTTCGTGGCGACGCACCATGCTTTCAAATGCTTTTTGCGCTGCGCCAATATCCAGCCCGCCCTGAATTTTCAGCGCGAACGGCAGGTTATACGCCACATTGCCTTCGCGCAGCTTGTCCAGGAACCACATGCGTTTTTGCGAGAACGACATGGGCATCAACTCACTGCGCTCGACAGCGGTCAGCGGCGGCAGCTTGGAGGTTTTCGCGCCGTGCATGGCGTTGGCGATGGTGGCCGCCAGCGCGTTGAAATCTGCTGCATCAAACAGCGACGGCAGATCCAGATCAATTTCAAAGCGGTCCCGCAAACGGGTAAACAGCTGCGTAATCTGCAGCGAATCGATACCCAGCCCCATCAGGCTGATATCGTCGCGAATGCGGTCCAATTGCTCGCCGATTACATTGGCGATGGCCGCTTTCAGATACTGCACCAACCGCGGCTCTTTCTGTTCCGCCGGCAACGCCAACCATTCTTCCTTGGTCAGCGCCAGTGCCGCTTCAATCGCCTTCTTGCCCGCCTCGCCTACTTCTTTCTGCGCCAGCGAGCTGATATCGATCTGGTCCAACATACCGTCGATAAACGCCTGCCGGTTGGCACTGCGTTGAATCTTGCCGCTGGACGTTTTCAGAATCGCGCCAGGCTTCAGGAACACGACGGTGTGCACTTGCAGCTCGTGGTTCTCAGCCACCGCTTCGCGGATCGCCGCCGCCACCACTTCCGTCACCAGACGCATGCGGTATTTGCGTTCCACTTCCTGCGCCACGACTAGCCGATCTTCGCCGTCGATTTCCACCACAAAGGCAGCGCCGGCGTCAGCTTTCAGCGCAACATGACTCTGCTGCACCGTCAGTTCCAGATCCTGCGGATAGTGGTTGCGGCCACGGATGATGATCACATCCTTCTGGCGACCGGTGATGTACAGCTCACTGTCGATCTGGCAACCCAGATCGCCCGTGCGCATGAACGGGCCGCGACCGTCAGCCGTGTAAGCACGGAAGGTTTCGGTGGTCGCTTCGTCTTTGCGCCAGTAACCCTGCGCGATGTGATCGCCTTTGGACCAGATTTCGCCTACCTGCCCTTCTGGCAGCACCTGTTTGGTCTGGGAGTCGACAATCACCACCTCCGCATCCAGGAAGGTAATTCCGTTGGACACCAGCCGGGTGGTTTTCACGCCGGACGCAGCACTGGCCCGTACCACACGATGCTCGGCCAGAGCAGCAGTTTCCACCTCGGTGTACAGGGGCCGATTTTCTTCCCGCGCGCATGTCACCATCAGCGTGGCTTCCGCCAAACCGAAGGTGGGTGTGAACGCGCCGCGTTGGAAACCGCAGGTTTCAAACGCACTGATGAACATTTCCAGCGTTTCCGGCCGCACAGGCTCGGCACCGGACAGCACGATGCGCAGGCTGGACATGTCCAGCTCTGCCTTCTGCTCTTCGGTGATCTGGCGGGCGCACAACTCATAGGCAAAGTTGGGCGCACAAATCGCCGTGCCTTTGTAATCGCTGATCGCCTTCAACCAGCGCATCGGCTTCTGCAGAAACGACGCAGGTGACATGAAGATCGACGTAGCGCCCACGTAGAGGGGCTGCAACGTGGTACCGATCAGGCCCATATCATGGAACATGGGCAGCCAGCTGACGGACACATCCGCCGAGGTGCTACGAAACGCGGCCGTGATCATGGCCTCGTTGTAGATCAGGTTGCCGTGGCTCACCATCACCCCTTTCGGGTTGCCAGTGGAGCCGGAGGTGTATTGCAGGAACGCTAACGAGGAGCGGTCAACTTCTGGATAATCCCAGCCATCGGGGGACGAACTTTCATCCAGATCCACCGTCTGCCACAACAGGGCCTGCAGGCCGGGCGTTTCTGCGAACAGAGGCTCGGCTACGGTGAGCACCTTGGACGTGGTCAACACCAGAGATGGATCGCAGTCATCAATGATGGACTTCAACCGCCCCAGATTCTGGTTGCGGCGCGGCGGATAGGCCGGCACCGCAATCACACCGGCATACAGACAGCCGAAAAAGGCAAAGATGAATTCCAGGCCTGATGGGAACAGCATCAGCGCACGATCACCCACCTGCGTAAATTCGCGAAAACGGTTGGCAATCGCCTTGGCCCTGCCGGAAAGCTGGCCATAAGTAACAGCAATCCCCGCCTCTTCACCGTCTGGCAAAAAGGTAAACGCGACTTTGTCGGGATGAAGGGCCGCACGGGCCTCAAGCAACTCGATCAGGGTGGAACAACGGGAGGGATTGAACGAATCAGACCGAACATCTACTGACATAAAGAGTGTTTTCCTGCCAAGTTCTTCTTATTTTTTCCCACTACCAAAACGATAGTGCGGCGTTCCCCTTTGCTCCCTGGGCTGGCAATGACCTTCGGATCCTGAAGGTCCGAAACAAAATCGGCGTCAATGGCCGAACGTTTCATGCGGACGAAAGCGAATACTGTATTCAAAATGAGGAAGCCTGGAAAGTAGAACCCTCGTATACATAGAGGGGCCGACGATATACCGCACATTCATTTAACAATCAACAGGATATATACCCGGGATACGTAAGGGGTACAGCTGCCCCGACAACTACTACGTATCATTACAATGAATTACAGCTCACAAACAAAGGTATACAAGAACTGTCATCATGCAATGACCAATTCTTATATGATGCAAAAAACGCATTTTTTATTCTGCTAACAATGTCATAATTGCCAAACGACTGTCTTAATTTGAACGCACCTCGCTTTCCCCAGGCGCTTGGTTCGCGTACAGTGCTTACACAAAATTCTTGGGATAACAATAAAGTACAAGACGCCATGAAGAAAACGCTTACGCTTTGCAGCCTCATCTCCGTCGTATTTCTGTTAGCCCCCCTATCCGCCTCCGCTGAAAACCTGATCGACATCTTTAACCTGGCCCGCAAGAACGATGCCCAATGGGCGTCCAAGAAGCAGAAATACCTGGCTGAGCGGGAAAAGATGGAGCAGGCATTTGGCACCTTGCTACCGACTGCTGAAGCGACTGCCCTCACGGCCAAGCAGATGTATGAGGGTGGCACCGTTGGATTTGACATCAATAATGCCGGCGGCTGTCTGGCAAACATTATTACCGGCAATGACCAGGCCCTTGAGGACTGCTTGAACGATCAGGTGGGTACGGTCGACGTCAGCGAAGATTACGATATTACTCAATACGGCGTGCAGGTGATCCAACCCCTGATCCGCATGGACCGCTGGCACCGCTACAGCCGCGCCCAGATTCTGGACAACGCCGGCAAGGCTGATCTGGCGTACTCACAACAGGAATTGATGATCCGCTCCTCTGAAGCCTACTTCGCCGTCCTCAAGGCCCAGGAAGAATTGCGCCTGGTGAAGGTGGAAGAAAAGGTTCTGCGCACCCAACTGACCGAAGTAAAGAACCGCTACAAACTGGGTCTGATGCGGGACACAGACGTATTTGAGACTCAAGGCCAATACGACATCGCATACGCTGCGGTGATCGTGGCCGAGGCCCAGGTAACCGGGCTAAAGGAAAACCTGACAGCGCTGACCAATAAGGAAATCGAGCTGATCAGCCCGCTACCCAAGGACATTCCAGTAGACCCACCGCAGCCCCTGGAATTGAAAGAATGGGAAGAATTCGCAAAACGCAGCAACTATCAGCTAGTCGCAGCGCAGTACGTATCCGCGGCAGCTGAGAAAGAAGTTACCGAGAAGAAAGCCGGTCACGCTCCCACTGCGGATCTCTTCTTCGACTATACGCATCGTGACGTGGGCGGTGGCTTCACCCCTTCATCCGACACAACCACTATCGGCGTACGCGTTACCGTTCCCATTTACTCCGGAGGCGTGACCAGCTCCCAGACCCGCGAAGTCCGTTACCGCAGCGAAAGCGCCAAAGATGATGTGGAACTGGCCCGCCGCAATGCTATCCGCGAAACCCGGCAGTATTACACCAAGGTAATGGCGGACGTCGCCAGCGTCGAAGCCCGCTATCGCGCCATTCGCTCCAACAACAGTTCTTACCGCGCCATCAAGAAAGGCTGGCAATCCGGCATTCGCTCTCTGTCCGATTTGCTGGGCGCGCAGCGCAAAGTATTCCAGGCCCGCAAAGAACATTCGAACGCCCGCTATGACTATATTCTGGACACGCTGAAGCTGAAGAAAGCATCTGGCGTACTGACACCGGAAGATCTCAAAACCCTGAACTCCTGGTTGGATGCTCCCTCCTCCGACACCGTCAGCACCTTCGACGATGAAAGCGAAGACTTCCTGAAAGAAGTGGACGAGATAAAGTTCGAAGAGGAAGTGAAAAGCTTCGAAGACGAGAAAAAAGATAAGGGACCGAAGGGTCAGAAGAGCCTGTACGATGCCTATAAGGCATGGCGCGGAGAAAAAGGCAACTGATATACGAAAGTATGACAGAGCAAACCTTGTGTTCACCGACAAGTACGGGTATCGTTCGGCTTCGTAAAAATCGGAAATAATGACGGGTATCTGCGCGTAATTGGTTTGATATTCGTCATACTTGCCACAGAGACACAGATACTCGTCTCAATAGTCAAATACGGCGTCGCTCATCTGAATCGACGCCCGGCAAGTCCGAAATAAAATATAAAAAGAAGCACGCAACACCATCCAAAAAAACGCACGGATGACGCGTCAAATATTAAAGCAGTAAAACCGCATATCAGGCCCTGCCGCACATTCCCGGCTGGCCCCTGAGGCTGGGCGAATTCAACGCCCCCTGAACCTGTAATATTGCGAATAACGATTAACAGAAGCCGAGATCGTCACAGAACGATCCGCAGCGTGACAACACGCCAGAATACGGGGAAATCCCGCGCCTGCCGGAACGGACCCCCGGCAGACGAAAAAACAATACATTAACAATAAAAGAAGGGGGTTCCTCGCTCGAAGTTCGGTGCCAGCGGCATTGGCTGGAATCGCTGAAGGGCAGGAATTATTAAGCATGGAAAAAACCAATCGTTTGCTGGTCAACTTCTCCCGCATTGGCAAAACCGCTTCCTACACTGCGATCGCCTCCGCCGTCTTTATGGCGAGTCAGGCCAACGCGCAGATGCTACACAATCTCACAATCGGCAATCCGAAAGCGCTGGCGCTTGGCAACGCAGTGACGGCAGATCCGCCGGGCATCGACTCTATCCATTACAATCCTGCAGGCCTATCCAAGATCAAAGGTCGCCAATATCAGATGAAATTGCTGGTAGCGGATATGACGTTGGAAACAGAATTTGGTGAACCCACACTGCCAACCGATGCAACCAAACTGGCGTACTACAATATTCGCCAGGACAATCCTGACGATCTGGATTGCAACGGCCCTACTTCGACACCCGAGACTTGCTGGGGTGTAGATCCCATATCCAATGACTCTATTTCGTCCGGCGATCCTGTACTGATGTTGCCATTCGCAGGATTGGTGGAACTGCCGATCCTGGCCGTACCCATGGGTGGTATTGCATTTGAAGATTCGGCACGCGGCTGGACATTTGGTACTGCGGTGTACAGCCCTGAAGGCGTTGGTTACACCCGTGATGCTGATCCCGAGGAAGCCGGTTCGTATCAGGGTTATGAAGTGGGCGTGACCCGTCTGACCTATTTCTCTCCCACCGTCGCTATCGAAGTAAACGATGAATTATCTATCGGCGCTGGTATCAACTTTTCCTACCACGGCCTAGGCATCAACACCCTGTTTCGTGCGCCGATGACGACCACCAAGTTCCTGAGCGACCTGGATACTTTCCAAGGGATTCTCGACATTTCCCTGATTGGCCCTTACGACTGGGTAAGTGATCTTTCCCTGGAACTGGAAGATTACATGTCGGTGGGATTCAACTTCGGCATTTTGTGGGAACCGTATGACTGGCTGGCATTCGGCTTTGCCTATCAAAGCGAGTCCACCTCCCATATGAAGGGCGATTACAAAGTAGTGAACTCCGACAAGTTCTTCGCCACAGTGGATTCCTTGCATCATGCTGGACTCGACTCCATTCTGGCCGCACTTAGTGGCGACAGCCCCTTCAACGCCCAGAAAGTGGAAGAAGGTGAAGTTGAAGTCGAATACATCATGCCGCAGAACATTGCCTTCGGTACGTCCGTGCGCGTGCTACCTGATCTGAAAATCAACGTCGATTTGAAATGGATCGAATACAGCGTGTGGGATGAGCTTGAATTCGAGTTTGACGGCCCCGTGGATTTCCTAACCCTCGCCAGTATCGTTAACAACTTCGCCCAGCTCGACTACGCCGACTCCGACAAAATGCGCATTTCCCGGTACTATGATGATGTTTGGTCCTGGTCAATCGGTGGCGAATATCAACTGAATGACAACCTGGTACTGCGCGCCGGTTATGAGCCGCGCGGAAGCGCTATCCCCGAAGATCGTACCGACCTGCTGTTGCCTATCGGCGATGCGGATTTGTACACCGTTGGTTTCGGTTTGCAGCTCGACCGCACTTCGCGAGTGGAAGCCGCTTTCGGTTATTTGTTGTCGGAAGTGAGTGTTGATCCGTGCGAATCGCTGAACGCCAACAGCTGCAAAGACGGTGACGTGGTGTACAACCCGTACTATTCCACCGCATTCAAAAACACCACGACGGCCTACCTGGTCAACTTGTCCTACGATAAGAAATTCTAAAAAAGTGTAAGCCATTTGCGCGGAGCATTTTGCTCCGCGCACTTCGTTTGCCGGAAGACAACAATAATCCGTATCCGGCAGGCGCTTAATAATAAAAGCAATATTTTTTGTTCGCTTCAGGGGTAATACCATATGCAATTGCCACGCATCGCGGCTGGGCTTTTGTGCGCCAGTTTATTGTTCGGCACAGCTCACGCAGTCGAAAAAGTCAGTCCAGATGGAAAATGGACCTTCGACGATCACATCACCATCCCCACCCTGCTCGATCCTTTTGATCCTGGTTCCACCATCGTTCAGCTCCCCGCCAACATTTTCGTACCCAGCACTGCCGACGCCAGCCAGACATTTCCTGCAATCATCTACATCAGCAGTTGGGCCGTGTACGAGCATCAATACCTGAACCAGGCCCAATTGCTGGCCGACAAAGGTTACGTGGTGCTGAGTTATACCGCGCGCGGTTTTCACTCCTCACCGGGTTTGATCAATACGGCAGGTGAAGCGGATGTGAATGATGCGCGCTCTGCCATCGACTATCTGCTTGATCCGAACAATCATTTGCCGGTGGATCCGGAACGCATTGCCATGGGTGGTGTGTCGTATGGCGCAGGCATTTCGCTCTTGGCCGCGATGCAGGATGAGCGGGTGAAGGTGGTTACCGCCATGAGCGGCTGGGGTGATTTAATTGAGTCCCTCTGGGGTGGCAACACGCCCGACTATACCTGGCTGGAAATTCTGACCGGCTCCAGCAAACCGATTCCCTATGTTTTGAAGAACCGCCCCGATCCGCTGATTGAGCACTACTACGGCAATATGCGCACGCATACGGATGTGGCTGAAACCAAAGCCTGGGGCATGATCCGCTCTCCTATCTCCTACATTGACCAGGCCAACGCGCGCGTCAATCCGCCAGCATTGTTCATGTCCAATAACCTGCACGACTACCTGTTCCAGCCAGATTCAGTTGTGCGCATGCTGCACCAGTATCAGGGCCCCTGGCGCCTGGAACTGAACCGCGGTACGCACGCATCCACTGAAGCCAATGGTTTGCTGGGCAATGAGGACAACCGCATCTGGGTGCACGCCACGCAATGGCTCGACCATTACCTGAAGGATGAAGACAACGGCATCGATCAGCGTAAACGGGTCAACACTATCATCCTGAACACGCGCAAATGGGAGAGCTATCCCGATCTGCCGGTGCATGACCAGGTTCAGGTATTTCAGTTGAATCCCCATTCAGGAACGCAGCGCGGCAGCCTGGATGACATCTCGTTAACCGACACCGAAGAACAACTGAGCTTCGACACCACTGACTATGTCACCTATGGTGGCTGGGTCACCGGCGCGCTGGACCACACCAGCCGCGCTCTGGATCTGAACAAAGCCGATGACCGTCACGGGCTGCTGTTCAACTCCACCACGCTAACCGAACCATTGCGGTTGCGAGGCGAAGCCAAAGTGAAGCTGTGGGCGTATCTGCAGGACAAGAGTCAGTACTTCGCATACCTGTTTTATCTGAATCCGGAAACCGGCAAGGCGAACTGGGTCGGCCATGCGCCTTTCTCCTGCCATCACACCGAGGGCTGCGGGCTGGATCCGGATCAGCCGGAAGAAGTGGTTTTGGACTTTTTCTGGACAGCGGTAGATCTGCCCGCCGGCAGCCAGGTGTTGCTGGTCATTGACGGCAATGATCCGGATTACTGGCGCTATGACCAAACGCCGGAGGAAAACCACCTGGTGATCAGCCCCGAGTACCCGGCGTCGCTGGAGTTGCCAGTGATGAATCAGGCCAGCGAGTTCGATGATCCAGTGGTAATGGCTGTGGATACCAGTCGCTCGGCCAATGGGGCGGGTGGTGATGGACACAGTTTTGCGGGTGGTGCTTTGGGCTGGCTGTCTCTTCTCTCGCTGCTGCCGTTGCTGCTCCTGACCGCTCGTCGCCGCCATTAGAATATTTGACGTTTCATTCCCGGCGAAGACTGACTTTGCAGGTCTTCGCCGGTTTCCCGCCGCTATTTTTTCCCGCTGTCAACCGATTATCGCTCACTTTTTATACAGATCTATAAATTCGATAAAATTTGTGATTCCGGCCGCATTTTCAGCCGGCGCGCCATTTTTTGTTGGCTACTTTTAGAGGGTCACGATCGTACACGTACGATGAGTCAAGGATACCGACCGGTGAATTACCTTAGCAGCCCATCGCACTGCCGACCTGCCGGGGTACGCCTGTCCCTCTGAGAGAGCCCGGCATGTCATTTCCCAGCATTGTTTCCCGCAAGATTCTTCCTTCTGTAATGGTTTCCAGTGCCCTTCTGTTGACTGCCTGTGGTGGAGGCGGTGGCGGCGGTGGTTCGTCGTCCGGTAACAGCCAACAACCGGCGCCTGTGATGTCCACGGTCAGTGGCACGGTCACCAAAGGCGTGATCAGCAATGGTCTGGTATCGGTTTATGCGGTAGCCGAAGGCACTACCGGACAACTCCTGGGCACGGCCCGCACCGATGAGAGCGGCCATTTCAGCCTGAGCGTAACCGGCTACCAGGGCCCGGTTTATATCGAAGTGACTGCCGCCGGCAGTGGCAGCCCCACACTGATGACCTGCGACAGCGCCAATGGCTGCGGCGATTACAGCAGTGCCAGCAGCTACGACACCAACCACAACGACAGCATCGATTTCGGCGAGCGTTTCGCAGTATCCGGCGATTTCATGCTGAGCAGCGCCCTGCCCTCGATCCAGCAGTCCGCCTCCACCTCGATTTCCACCCTGACGCACCTGGCTGCCCAACTGGCCGGCCAGTTCCCGCAGGGCATCAACGAAGTGAGCATCGCCGCCGCCCTGTCCCAGGTGCAGAACCTGTTCGGTCTGGACGGCAGCCTGAGCAGCACCCGCCTGGTCGACCTGACCAATCCCACTGCGGTCAGCGGCGCGACTGCCGACGAACTGCGCTATGCCTTGCTGTCCAGCGCCTTGATGGGTCTGACCAACGACGTGGCCTTCGGCGAAACCCTGGCGAACTTCACCCAGGATTTCACCAGCAACCAAGGTCAATTGGTTCAGCAGGACAGCAACGCCGGCACCACCTCTTACCTGGATCTTGTGGAACAGGCGCTGGCCACTGCTCAACACCTGAATCTGACCAGTTTCGTGACTGAACTGCAGCAGCTGCAAACCACACTGCAGAATGCCGATCCCGGCAGCCTGACCAATTCGCAGCCCTCGCCCACCGCTGGTGGCGCCACTGCAGCAAAAGTGGAAGCCTTCGTGGCTGACCTGGCCCTGTGGCAAGGTTTCCTGAGCCTGGATCCGCAGCAAGCGTCCTTCGCCCAGATGGTAAGCGCCATGGGCGTAACCACTGGCACTGATCTGAGCAACATGTTGCAGGCCATGGCGATCGCTGGTCAGTACGGCCCCATCGTTGCCCTGCCCGACCTAGCACTGGGCGCCGCATGCGACAGCCTGGGCAACTACTTCGCCCGCATGAGCTGCCGCCTGATGATTGCCGGCAAATCGTTGGAGTCCATCTGCGAAGGCGCGCTGAATCTGGTGATCTTCAACCGCTCCCTGTGCGACATTTTGAACGACCTGACACTGCCCCTGGGCGCCGGATTACGCGGTCACTTTGCTCTGTATGATGGTGTGGTACGCATCTACGGTGATGTGCAGGATACTGAGGTGGATCTGACCTTCACCCGCGCCTCGCGCACCAGCACCCGCTACGGCTTCAAAGTGGCCGGCACTGTGGAAAGCGCTGACGGCTTGATGGAAATCAGCAGCGGCGATCTGGAAATGGTGTTCGCCGGCGGCCTGGATATCAAAAACCTGAAATTGCCGGAAAGCGCGAAAGGCAACATCGCTGTGCACTATGAGCAGTTCGCCACCGGCGACCATCCGGATAGCATGACTTTTGATGGCGGCGTGAGCCTGCAACTGGATCTGAGCAATGTGCGTCAGAACGATGATAACGGCTACTCGGGTCTGGATCAGATCGGCATCGCACTGAGCGCTAACGGTGAATTCAGCTCGCAATCCGGTGGCAACTTCGCTGGCTCCCTGAGCATTAACGGCGGCCTGGACAGTAACGTACAAGTGCAATTCGAAACTGATCTGCCGGACTATTCCGACCGCGCTGTAGTGACTCTGATTGCAAGCCCGGATCACCTGGCCAACGGCCTGATCGACAGCCTGCGCATCAAATGGGCCGGCAAGCAATACGACATCATCAACTATGTGGACAGCAACGGCATCCGCATTACCAACCAGGACGGTGTGATCATGGACCTGGATCTGAATGTGGAAGACGGTCAGAACGCCGGTCGCATCCTGCTGAATGGCACCGCCTACGGCAGCGTGTCACCGCTGAATGGCAGCCTGCTGATTCAATTGTCCAATGGCAGTGAGTTGGTGCTGTAAGGCCCAAACCCTGAGTATCACGTAAGAAACAGAACACTGCGTAAAACAAAAAAGGGAGCCTGAATTCAGGCTCCCTTTTCATTTGGGGCAATTTCATTTGAAACAGCTTCTTTGGCGCAATTTCCTTTGAAGCCGTCTTCCCAGCCTCAAACGAAGTACATCACCATCCACTCAGCAATCAGAGCCGGCTTGGGCGAGCCTTCGATTTCCACCGTGTATTCAGCCGTCAGCAGGAACTGGCCCGGATTTTTCTCCACCGCATCTTTCAGCTTGGCCACCGCGCGCACTTTACCGTTCACTTTCACAGGCGCCAGAAAACGGATTTTGTCGAAACCGTAATTCATACCCATTTTCAGACCCGCCGGCACCAGCAGTTCCGGCATGCTGGCCTGCAGATACGGCAACAGCGACAGCGTGAGGAAACCATGAGCGATGGTGCCACCAAACGGCGTGCCCTTCGCCAGCTCCGGATTAACGTGGATGAATTGGTGATCCAGGGTGGCATCGGCAAACGCGTTGATGCGGTCCTGATCGATCTGGAACCATTCGGAGGCGCCCATTTCCGAGCCGATCGCTTCCAACAATTTTTCTTTTGCTACCAGTTTCATGTATTCAACTCCCTCAGTTCAAAAAAGCGATTGTCAAAATAAAAGTCAACTGAACAGCTTGTGCAATTGGGATTCCACCAGAGACCAAGGCACCAACAGCGGCTTCTTGGTAACGGTGAGCGTGCAGTTCATGCCGTTCACCTTGTATTCCACATGAAAACCTTTGCCGCGGGCATAGCCACGCTCCACGTCCCCAGCAAACTCGACGTTATGTTTAACGGCCAGCTTTTTCAGTTTCTCAACGATGACCTCTGGCGACTCCGGCAGCTTGCCGGTGACAGAACGTGACATGGATACATACACCTTTCAGTTGATACGAAACGGCCATTGCGCAGCAGACGCAGAGCGGCCGGGCTGGAATATTAACATGATTGACCTGGGCAGCCAGTGGCAATTCCGGCGGCAGATTGGCCAGTTCTACCCGGTGATTACAGCCGGAAAATGCGCTGTGCGGTGCGGGTGGTATGAGTCGCCAGCTCTGCGGGTGCCATCTGCAGCACCTCGGCCAGGATCTCGGTAATGCGGAACAGGTTGAAGGGGGTATTGTCCTCGCCGCGGGCGAAACAGGGTTGAATATCGGGGGAATCGGTTTCGAGTACGATCCAGTCCAGCGGCAACGTTTTCAGGATGGTCCGCAGTTTCTGCGCGCGATCATAGGTGGCACCGCCGCCGAATCCCACGGCGAAACCCAGGTCGTTGAAGTACTGTGCCTGCTGCAGGCTGCCGGAAAACGCATGCACTACCCCGCCGTACTGGAATTTCTGCTGACGTAGCACTTTCAACATTTGATCGTGGGTTTTGCGCGCGTGCAATATCAACGGCAGCCGGTGCTGGCGGGCAATGGCCACCTGGGCCGAAAACAGTTCCAGCTGACGCGCGAAATCCTGGTCACCATGAAACGTGTCGAGGCCGATTTCCCCCACTGCAATCACATCCGGGGTAATCCAGGCGTCCAACTGCGGCACATGCTCATCAAGATGGTCCGCTGTGTAGCAGGGATGCAAGCCGAATGCTGGCCGCAGCAACTCAAACTGATCACACACGTCACGCAACCGCTGCCAACCGGCCAGGGTAACGCCGGGCACCAGAATTGCCTGCATGCCGTCAGCCGCGCACCGCGCCACCAGATCAGCGCGGGTGGCGTCGAATTCAACGATATCCAGATGGCAGTGAGTGTCGATCAAGTCCAGCATGAGCAGCGGCCGGTGGCAGACGTTTCTCCGCAGTATACGCCACCCCGGCCAAACAAAAACCTTCAGCCGAAATAGGCCGCTTTGTCCTTCAGAATATGCTCAGCAATATAGGTGGAAATGGCGTAAACACTTTCCTGCGGATTGACCAGGATCGAGGTGGGAAACAGACTCGCGTCCACCACGAACAAGCGTTTTACATCGTGCGTTTCGCCCCACGGATTTACCACGGCCTGCTTGGGATCGGCACCCATACGTAGAGTACCTTGGGGATGGTAGGACACCATGCGGATAGCGAAGGCTTCATTGCGAATGCCGTCTATCACCGCATCGATCTGATCAACGGATTCGATCACACGTTTGTCGGCGGTGGGCAAAAACACGCGCTTGGCACCCGCTGCAAAATAGATTTTGGCCGCAGCTTTGAATGCTCCCGTCATCGCGGGAAAATCGCTATCTGCCAGTTGGTAATCGATCTGCTTGCGACCATCTTCCAAACGCACCTGACCCACGTTGTGATCGTGAATCAGCGTGACGCAAGACGCATAGTTCTTCGCCCGCGACATGAAATCCATATAAGCGGCACCGGTGCCCGGCTCGGTCGACATACCCAGTTCCACCGGACCTGCACCACCGCCTTCCAGCACGAAGCCGCCTTTAGACGGATGCTCGAACTCGTCCACGTACACACCCAGCATGGCGCCGCGCCAAGTGTGAATGTCCTGTTCGAATTCACCCACCACCAGAGTGGAGGGATGGCACGCAAAGTTCTTACCCACCTGACCACTGGAGTTGGCAATACCGCTGTTGAGGAACAGCAGTGGCGATTGCACCGCTCCTGCGGCGGTCACCACCAGTTTGGCTTTTACGGTGACATCCGCGACTTTGTTGCCTGTAGCGGGATCGATGGTTTCCGCCGTCACACCGGTCGCAGCGCCATTTTCCACGAGGATTTTGGTCACCCGCGTATCCGCGTAAATGTGCGCGCCCAACTGCGAAGCCCAGGGCAGATATGTCACCAGCATAGATTGTTTGCGATCGGTTTTGCAGCCTGACAGACAATGTCCGGTCAACGCGCAGTCACGAATATTGCGTCGCAGCGGTTTCACCGACCAGCCCAGCGCGTTGGCGCCATCGCGCAATTTGCGGCTGTTCTGATTGATTTCATGTTCGCCGTTGGTGTGAATACCGAGATTCTTTTCCACCTTGTCGTAATAAGGCGCCAGGACCTCGGTCGTGAGATTGGTCAGGCCGAAATCGCGATGCCAATCCTGCAAAATGAAATCCGGCACGCGAAATGCGACACAACCATTCACGACGGTGGAACCACCGATGCACCGCCCTTGCAGTACCAGTAGATCACCGCCGCTGGTGGCCTGATTGCCTTTGTCGGCGTAAAGCAGCTCCAGCATGTCCGGAAATTTTTCATTGAAGCGCGTGGACGGCACATAAGGGCCAGCTTCCAGCACAATCACCGATTTCCCCGCCTTCGCCATTTCATAGGCCATCACCGCGCCACCGGCGCCGGAGCCGATCACCACCACGTCCGCTTCCAGTTGCAATTGCGCATCGCTCACGTCGCGCGCGGTCGTCACCTTTAAAACAGGAGCCACGTTTAAAGTCACAGTCGTCATGGATTTTTATTCTGCCGGTAGAGGTGCGTTGCCCAGCGACGGGATGCCCCAGCGCTCGGAGACGGGGCCATCATAATCGACGGCAACCCAGGTGGATTCTTCACGCCAGTAAGATGCGTAAACGAGTTTTTTCAGCGTGGTGATAATGCCGCGCTGAATGCTATTGCCGTTCTGCCAGGACTCGATATAGGCCACTGCATCGGTGTCGCTGAGTTTGGAAAATCGTGAGAAGTAACCACCCAACACCAGCGAGCCATATTCGAACAGGCCGATAGCACCGCCCAAATCACCGCGAACTTTTTCATCCAGCCCTTCGAACAGGTGATCGAGGTTGCGCAGTACCGGCGTTTGTTCCACCGGGAATAGCGTTGTGCCCGCAGTCGGCAGTAGTACGGATGTGAGGCGTGCAAACAATTGCTGTTGCGTTGGCGACAAGGCTTTGAGATCGGGCTGAACCGGGTCAGGACTGCCGCATCCCAGTGTCAAAACGGTGGACGTGGCCATTGCCACTGCCACGCTGCCTTTTAGAAAACGGCGCCGGCTATAGGGGCCTAGCTGCTGTGCGATCTGATCACTGCTTAGGTGCTGTTTATCGGGGTGGTTCACGGCCTACCTCTGGCGCAGATCAATCAATGACCATCGAGTCTACCGGGGCTAAATGCCGCAATGAATGACCGTTTTTATCGCCGGTGGTGAATATTTCAGTCAACTGCGTCAATTCGGAATAAGAATGCATTTCGTTGTGGCCTGAAACGAAAAAAGGAGCCGAAGCTCCTTCTTTCATTTTCCTTACTTGCGCTATTTCGCTGCGCAATTAGATCTGAGGGATCTTCTAGTCAGCATCGAACGTCAGTCGCAGGCAATCCCGCTGATATCCTTGTATTTGGGATCGCAGGCCGTAACAGCACGCTTATCATTAGCGCTGGCACGCTTGGTATTGGCGGTTTGATCGGGGCCGAAACCGGTGCCGTAGAAATCATAATGTACGCCAAAGAACACGCCATAGGCTGTCATGGCAAACTCGTCCTCGCCGAAGTCGGCCATGTTCAGTTCCATGTACACCGAGGTCTGACGATGTACTTTCAACATGGCACCCACTGCACCGTAAAGATCGAAGCCTTTTTCTGTGCCTGTCGTCAGCTCGCTGGTAGGAATGTCGGTAGAGGATGTCAGCAGGCTGATCACGTTACCCGAATAGCTCACTTTCTGCCGCCATTCATACATGCCCGCACGGCCGTAAATACCCAGGTTATCTGTCAGCGGAAAATCCAGACGTGCGCCCAGGCCAAATCCTGACACGTCCATGCTACCGGACAAATTAACTGGCAGCGCATCCACCGGAACATTGCTGCTGTCCACTTGTACCAGAGTTTTGTTGAAATCGGCGTCAAATTCGCTGTAGGTCAGATACATCAGTTCAGCAGCGATATATTGATTGAAACGCATACCCACAAAGATGTTGCCACCCACGTTGTAATCGTCGGCTTCCAGCGGCGGCGCAGCGACGTTGAATGTGCCGCTGCCGGTATTCACGTTCATGACGGTATCGGCAAAGGGGTAGCCGGAATTGATGGTGTCTTCAAAGTCAGCGGTAGAAACAAACCCGAAAGCACCTTCAGCGTAGAAAGACACATCGGCTTGAGCGACAGGAACGGAGAAGAACAATGCAGCGGCGAAGCCACGCCCCCAAGAACTACCTTTCATAGCACTACCTTTATTATCATTTTTGATTTGTTGGGGCCGGGAGGCAGGATGCCGACCCGATGAATAAAGCCGTCTCGATGCATGCAACGAACGGTTTTTGATTGTATACGGTGAAACTCGGCTAGATCAAGGCAGGCCAGGTTTGTCGGGTTCCCAGAACAAGTGACCGGGGCCTTAAAACAAAAAGCCCGGTGCAAAACCGGGCTTTTTGATGGGTAAGGCCTTGATCACACCAGCTTTTCGAGCGCAGGAACCGCTTCGAACAGATCCGCCACCAGGCCGTAGTCCGCCACCTGGAAGATGGGGGCTTCTTCGTCCTTGTTGATGGCCACGATCACTTTACTGTCTTTCATACCAGCCAAGTGCTGGATGGCACCGGAGATACCCACCGCGATGTACAGCTCAGGCGCCACGATCTTGCCGGTCTGACCGACCTGCATGTCGTTGGGAACGAAGCCAGCGTCAACGGCGGCGCGGGAAGCACCTACAGCAGCACCCAGCTTGTCAGCGACTTTGTACAGGATGGAGAAGTTGTCACCGTTCTGCATGCCGCGACCGCCAGAGATAACGATCTTGGCAGCGGTCAGCTCAGGACGGTCGCTCTTCGCGATTTCTTCGCCAATGAAGGAAGACAAACCAGCGTCAGTCGCATTGGACAGGTTTTCGATGGCAGCAGAACCACCTTCAGCAGCAACCGGATCAAACGCAGTACCGCGCACAGTCAGGACGTTGATGGCCTGGCTGGATTCAACGGTGGCAATGGCGTTGCCAGCGTAGATCGGACGTTGGAAAGTAGAGGCGTTCACCACACCGGAGATCTCGGAGATCATCTGCACGTCCAGCAGAGCAGCGGTGCGGGGCAGGAAGTTTTTGCCAGTGGTGGTAGCAGCAGCCAGGATGTGTTTGTAGCCCTTGCCCACTTCAGCAACCAGGACAGAAACGTTTTCAGCCAGCTGATGAGCGTAAGCAGCGTTGTCCGCTACCAGTACTTTGGCTACGCCAGCGACTTTGGCCGCTTGCTGAGCCACGGCACCTACGCCGGAACCTGCCACCAGGATTGTGATGTCACCACCAATTTTCTGAGCAGCGGCAACCACGTTGAGGGTAGCGGCCTTCAGACTGGCGTTGTCGTGTTCTGCATATACTAGAACGCTCATTGGATCACCTCGCTTCGTTTTTCAGTTTCGCTACCAGTTCTTCTACAGTCTTCACCTTGATGCCGGCTTTGCGAGCGGCAGGTGCGTCAACTTTCACGGTCTTTACGCGAGGAGTCACGTCCACGCCGAAGTCAGCCGGAGCTTTGATGTCCAGCGGCTTCTTCTTGGCCTTCATGATGTTGGGCAGAGAAGCGTAGCGGGGTTCGTTCAGACGCAGGTCGGTGGTTACCAGAGCGGGCAGCTTCAGTTCCACGGTTTGCAGACCACCGTCGATTTCACGGGTGACTTTCACTTTGCCGTCAGCCACATTCACCGCAGAGGCGAAAGTGCCCTGGCCCATGCCAGTCAGAGCAGCCAACATCTGGCCAGTCTGGTTGTTGTCGCCATCAATGGTTTGCTTGCCCAGAATTACCAGGCCCGGCTTTTCCTGATCGACGATGGCTTTCAGGATCTTGGCAATGGCCAGCGGCTGTACGTCAGCGGCTTCCACCAGGATGCCACGGTCAGCGCCCAGTGCCAGTGCAGTACGAACCTGCTCTTGTGCTTCCTTGGGACCTACCGCAACCACGATGATTTCGGTAGCAACACCCTTCTCTTTCAAACGAACAGCTTCTTCAACAGCGATTTCGCAGAAAGGGTTCATAGCCATCTTAACGTTAGTAAGGTCAACGCCGCTGTTGTTTGCAGCAACGCGTACCTTCACGTTGGCGTCAACAACTCGTTTGACAGCAACAAGAACCTTCATGGAATCCTCGGCTTAAATTAAGTGGATGTGGATTTAACAGCGAAAGGCGCCGAAAGAATGTTCGGCCAGAATCCCCTGCGCCATATGACTTACATTTGACTTACCGGTAGCCCGGTTCTGAAAAGGACGGCGAGTGAATCGCCTATTTAAAGCGCTGGGTATCTTGCCGTTTTATGACATACAGGTCAATAGCATTTGCCTTCCCGAAGCCAGTCGTTCCGGCCATTCCAGACGGGAGAAATCAGGGCATTGCACGCCCTTGAACAGGGCATGGCAACCGCGCTTGAAACAGAGGTTCGCGGTTTGACTCCTGCGTCACTGATTTGAACGCGGCGGGCCATTTCGGGGTCGACTGATTGAGGTATCATGCCGGGGCCAATAATGGATGGCCACGGTATGACCTAAGCCGATTTGGTCTACCAAATTGCCGCATAAGAATGAGTTGAGGACCACAACATGAAAAAGATAAGCGTATTTCTTTCCGCGTCCCTGCTGGCCATGAGCGTTCAGGCGGCGGATGTCGCTGGCGTCGATGTGCCGGAAGAGATCAAGACTGTCCCCGCCCAGCCGCTCAAGCTCAACGGTGCCGGTGTGCGGGAAAAATGGATGATGGATCTGTACGTGGGTGCGCTGTACCTGAAGCAGCACGAGTCCGACGCGGTCAAAATCATCAAGGACGAGAATGCCATGGCGATCCGGCTGCAGATCGTGTCTGGCATGATCACTAGCGAGCGCATGACCAGCTCCACGCTGGAAGGCTTTGAGCACGCCACCCACGGCAACACCGCTCCAATTCAGAAGGAAATCGACGCTTTCCTGGCCACCTTCAAAGAGCCGATCAAGGAAGGCGACGTGTTCGAGATGGTGTACGTGCCCAATGAAGGCGTGAAGATCTTCAAGAATAACGAACTGAAAAACACGGTGGTGGGCGCAGAATTCAAGCAGGCCCTGTTCGGCATCTGGCTGTCAGATGAACCGGCACAGAAAAGCCTGAAAGACGAAATGCTGGGCAGCAAGAGCTGATCCTGCGCGGAGCCGGTTATCGCCGGCTCCTTCTCTCCCCCACCAAAACCACTGTCTTCATTCTGTCAATTTTGTCCCGCCCCGTTCCCCTTACGTCCGCTGCACAATTGTGACAATGTCACAAAGGTTTCATCGTTCCTTAACAAGCCCGCAACAGCACTTCCATAAAGTCAGCATCGAGCTTTCACACTTGCGGAGGCAACGATGCTTCAGAACGACCAGGCTCATTCCGGAAACTCTCACGCCCTTCCCTCCAGCCGTCCTCGCATTGCCGCGGAATTCATCAGTCAGGAAGCCGATATCCGCGAAATCCAGCGTCTGCGCTATGAAGTATTCTGCGAGGAATACAATGTGACGCTGCCGGTCAACAAGATGTGGAATGGATTGCCCATTGATGCCGACGAGCTGGACGATCACTGCCTGCACTTAGTAGTACGCGATACTCACACCGGCGAGCCGGTAGGTTATACCCGCGTGCTGACCAGCGAACAGGCAGCGACTCTGGGTCACTATTACTCCAGCCATGAGTTCCACATTGAACGGATCGTCAACCGGCCCGGACGTTTTCTGGAAATCGGCCGCACCTGTATTCACCCGGATTACCGCAACGGCGCCACCATCGCGGTGCTATGGGCGTTCCTGGCGAAATACATGCAGGAGCACGATTACCAGTATCTGTTCGGTTGCGCCAGCATCTCGCTGAATGACGGCGGAGCTGCCTATGCCAACATCATGCAAGTGGTGCGTGACCAGTTCATGGCGAGCGAGGAATTTCGCGTTGAACCGCTGCTGCCGCTGCAGTTAAAAGAGGTCAGCGTGGAAGGCAAAGCTAGCTTCCCTCCGTTGCTGAAGGCCTACACCCGCATGGGCGCGCGCATTTGCGGTGAAGCCTGCTGGGACCCGGACTTCAACGTGGCGGATGTGTTCGTACTGCTGGATATCAATAACGTGGCAGCGCGTTACGCCAAGCACTTCCTGAAAGACAAGGAAGCGGCCTGATGGTGATACGCACCTTCAAGGCGGTCCGGCTGTTCAATCACATCTTGCTGGGTCTGGTATTGCTGGTGCTGACGGGCGCGGTCTGGAACAACAGAACGCGCCTGCTCAAAGCCACCAAGCAATGGTGGCTGGGCCGCACCACTCGCCTGCTGGGAATGGAGATCGAACTGATCGGTGAATTTCCCACCCCGCCCGGAGATGTCGGTTTTTTGCTGGTCAGCAACCATGTGTCCTGGACTGACATTCCCGTTATCGGCAGCCTGAGCCGTATTAATTTCCTGTCCAAGGCCGAAGTGAAAAACTGGCCGCTGGTGGGACGGCTTGCCAATACCACCGGCACCCTTTTTATTCAACGCGGAGCGGGTAACACCGACGGCGTGTCGCGCCAGATCGCGGACTCTATTGCGCAAGGCCGTTCCGTACTGTTTTTCCCGGAAGGCACCACCAGTGATGGACGTAGCGTTGGCCGCTTCCATCGCAAGCTGTTCCGCACCTGCGAGCACGTACACACCCAAGTGTTGCCGCTGGCAATTCATTACGAGGTGGATGGTCTTGACCAAGAAACGCTGGATGCGCAGTACGCCGGTAGTAATCCCGTAGCTTTTATCGGCGACGACGAATTCACACAGCATATCTGGCGCTTGTTGTCATTTTCGAAGGTGAAGGGGAAAGTTGCCGTGCTGCCACCGCGCACGCTGGACATGTCCTGTCTGGAACAGGAAGTGAACGCCATCCGACGCGAAATTCAGACGCAAGTGGAATATTTCAATGCCCAGCGCCCGAGTGTAAACACTATCAGTACCAGTGCTCGATCGCCTGGTGCATCCAGTCACGCCGATCAGCCGGGTGAGGCAGCCAGTTTCTGAAACTGCGCGCCGCCCGGATCAGGAATTCCATCAGACACTGGTGCCGCCGCAATACCCGCTCATGGCGGTGCGGCAGTACCGGATTGAAAATTCCCATTGAATTGAAAATCTGCAGCGGATTTTTCTTCACCCACAACCAACTGCCCATCTCCAGCGTCAACGGTAGATAGACGCCTTTACGTTTATTCAGAGTTTTGCGGTAGACGTGATCCCACAAATCGCCGTGGGTGGTGTAATGCCGTGATTGCGGTTCGATCCGGTAGAAGCTGAAATTCGGATGGGTGCGACGGAATAGCAGGCGCAGGGCGAACATTTCGCCGATATCGTCGAAGGGATCCGGCGTGTAAGCGTAAGGAAACCAGACCTGATCCTGATGACCGAAACCGGAATGACAATCCAGGGAAATAACGAATTCCGCCTGCATGACCCGGCTTTCCACCAGATTCAGCAGCGCCCGTGCCTCCGGCTCCATTTCGACATTGCGACGACCGCGATACCAGGGCAGAAAACGGCTGACGCGATGCCCCCCCAGCATGAACGGAACATTACCCTGGGCATCGATGGGTGCGTTACGCATCAGGTCGACGCCGTTGGGATTACTGCGGCGACGGATCAACATGCCGCCGGGATTGACCAGCGGCACGAACAGGAGTTGAACGTGCTGAAGCAGATCATCCAGACTTTCATCCCATTCGAGCCGTGCAATCAGCGTCTGCATGAAGGACAGCAGCACCTGGGTGCCGATGCGCTCCACACCATGCACACCGCCAGAAAAAATAATGGTAGGGGCTGTCGGTCGCGGGCTGCCCATTTCAAAGCAGTAGATAGGCAGGCAATCGCTGCCTACTTCGATAGCGGCCAACGTATGGACGCGGTAAGGCATTTCGTCCTGTTCCAGCCAGCGATCCATCTGATACAGCTCGGGCAATCCTTTCAATACGCGATCAGAACGGATCATGGCCGACGACGTTGCCCCCAGGAATTAGCAAAGCAACGTTTTTATAGCAGTTCGATGACAACTCAATGACAGTGTTTTTAAATACCGCTTTTCAATTAAGAACGATCAATCGAGACAGACGCCGGTTCCACCCAACCCGCAATAGCCACCCGGATTTTTCGCCAGATACTGCTGGTGATAATCCTCGGCGTAGTAGAAAGGTCCCGCTGGTTGGATTTCCGTGGTGATGCTGTTGTAACCCGCGTCGCGCAGTTTCTGCTGGAACTGCTCCTGCGTTTCCTCCACCGCCTGTTTCTGTTCATCTGAATAAAAATACACGCCGGACCGGTATTGGGTGCCCACATCGTTGCCCTGACGCATGCCCTGGGTGGGATCGTGAGATTCCCAGAACACCCGCAACAGATCCCTCAGTGGAATCACGTTGGGATCGAACACCACCAGCACCACTTCGTTATGACCCGTGCGGCCGGAGCAGACTTCCTCATAAGTGGGATTGGGAGTAAAACCGCCGGAATAGCCCACCGCCGTGGTGAAGACGCCCGGCACTTGCCAGAATTTGCGTTCGGCGCCCCAGAAGCAACCCAGGCCCACTTGGATCTGCTCCAGATGCGCGGGAAATGGCGGTTGCAACGGATGGCCGTTAACGAAGTGTTTGTTATTGAGCGGCATGGCCTGGGCGCGGCCCGGCAAGGCTTGCGCTGGCTGTGGCATTTCCAGTTTGCGGGGATCGATATAACGCTTGAACATGGCGGGCTCCTGCTAAGGCTGGATCGGGTGACCCTGATGCACTACTGTAACCCGCATCGACCACGATCGAAAAGGAAGTCAGGCATGCCCAACATCACGCAGAAGACTATTCTGATCACCGGCTGCTCCAGTGGCATCGGCCGCCTGCTGGCGGTGCGGCTGCGGGAAAAGGGCCACAAGGTGTATGCCACGGCCCGCTCGCATGACAGGATCGACACGCTGACGGAGCTGGGCATCATTCCACTGGAATTGGATGTGACGTCAGCAGCCAGCATTGAAAAAGCAGTGAAGACTATTGCCGCCAACGGCGACTCGGTGGATTGGCTGATCAACAATGCGGGCTATGGTGCCATGGGAC
>DATLII010000689.1:0-2834 GCA_035539495.1 Dongiaceae bacterium | reverse complement strand
GGTGGAATTTGATGGCACTGGCAGCTGGCGGGCCCGTCTGTCGGCCCTGAATCAGGGAGCGGGTTTACACGCCGCAACAATACGTTTCAAACGCGATACTGGTGACGTGGATGTGCCCGTAATTCTATATATAAAATAATTGGTTAGCGGTTTTTTGATCGATTGACGCCCCATACGTGGGGCGTTTCACATTTTGTCGGACTGATGTGGCCGTCCGAACTGATTTAGAGAGACTCCCGTTCCTCGTCTGCTAATATGACAAAAAAATGACTGTCAGGTCCTTGAGGCTGATAGCACCGGCTACTAAAGCGACAAGCCGGCAATAAAAAGAACGAAGAAAAAAAGAAGTAGTGGGGACTCGAGAAATGAACGCACTGCGGTTGTTGCCATTTATTGCGGTAGTGCTTGCGCTGAGCGGCTGCTTCGGCGGCGATGATATAGGTTCAGCGGGCGGCCCAGACCGCTATCCAAACGCGACACCTGATCCTTCCAATCCAGACACCAATCCTGTGCCTGTCGATCCCGGCACGACGCCCGATCCTGGTGATGATTCAGATCCTGACGACGATTCAGACCCGGATGATGGATCGACACCAGACGACGGATCCGACCCCGACGATGGCAGCGATCCTGATGATGGCTCGAACCCCGACGATGGCTCTGATCCAGATGATGGATCTAATCCTGACGACGGCTCTGATCCAGATGGTGGCACCAATCCGCCGCCGGTAGTGACTCCGCAAGGCAACCTCTATTGGCCGACCACGCCCGGCGTGCGCTGGTATTACAACGACGGCGCAATCACGGCTGCGTTTTCGGGCACCACCACGCTGGGCAACCAGACGTTGGCCAATCTGCAATACAGCAACGGTCTGGTGGATTATGTGCTGAGCGAAAGTACGATCCTGGGCTATGGCGGCTCCCAATATTCCATGACGAATCCGTCCGACGGCACGCTGTATCAAATTGATATTCGTTTGGCGCAGGCGCAATCCATTTTCGTCACCAGGGCTACCAATTATTCCGGCCGCGCGGTGATGCAGGTGCAGCCTTTGAATCTGAATGTGCGATCGCTGCCGTATAACGGTCGGATAACGCCGTTGGGTATTTCCACGCTGGATGCCGGCGAGCTGGGAATGTTGCCTGCGGTGGGTATGCGGGTGATGTTGAATCCTGGTGGCAGGTTGGGCGATGCAGTGGTGATTGCCTATCCGTCGTTGAGCCCGCTTCTGCAAAGAAGGACCACTGATCTCTGGTTCGCGCCAGGCGTGGGTTTGGTGCAACGTAAGGATGGCAATGCTGTTTATAGTTTGACGTCTGCAGATGGTATCCAGCAGCCTTTGGTATTCCAATATACCGCCGGCACCAGCAATTTTCCGCCACCGTCGCAAGTGCAGGTGAATGGAGAAGTGCTGACATCCAACGACTGGGCGGCGCAGGTGCTGTACCACACCAATCCCACCGGCTGGCTGCAGGTCAGTTTTGATGGCACCGGCAGCTGGCGTGCTCAGATCTCCAACCTGTCATCGACAGTGGGTCTGCACGCAGCAACCGTGCGAATGACACGCGCCGATGTTGTTGCAGACGTGCCCGTTATTCTGCGCGTGCGATAGATTCGCAACGCATGCGCAACCCACCTTTGGGCGGCAATGTAATGGACGCCAACGGCTGCGGCGGTTGTTTGCCTGCATAGTGCAGAGTAAAACGCCGCCCGGTCAGTACCAAAATGATCATCGCCTCCAGCAGCGCGAAACCTTCGCCGATGCAAGTGCGTGGGCCACCGCCAAATGGAATGAACGCATAGTGCGGCAATGATTGTTCGAACGCTGCATTCCAGCGTTCCGGCTGAAACAGATGCGGCTGTGGAAAATAGTCGGGATGCCGTCCCATCGCATAGGCGCTGATCACAATCCCTCGTCCCCTTGGAATGTTAAAGCCACCTAGCTCCACGTCGTCCAACGCTTCACGCCCGATCATGTAGGCCGGCGGATACAGCCGCAGCGCTTCCCGGATGACACCTCGCGTCAGTGGCAACTTGCCAATATCTTCTGCATTCGGTGCGCGACTTCCCAATTGCGTATTCCATTCCTGCCGCAGTAAATCCCAATAGTGCGGATGCTGTGACAGCAAATAAAACGACCAGCTCAGCGTGATGGCCGTGGTGTCGTGGCCTGCCAGAAACAGGGTGACGGTTTGATCGCGCAGTTGCTGATCCGTCAGGCCTTGGCCATTTTCGTCGTGTGAGGCCATTAAGGTGGCGAGCAGCGTGTTCTGCTGCGAAGAGCGGCGTTGAGCGGTGATCAGTTTCAACAGCTGCCGGTTGAGCGTGTGCAGCGCATGCCAATAACGCAGGTTAGTGGGCAACGGCAGATAATCCTGCCAGCGAAATGGGCGCCCCAGACGCGCCGCTAACTGGATTTCCAATTGTTGGGTCGCATTACGCAGCCCACGGCCGGCAGCGCTGAATTCCACGTCAAACAACGCACGCGCCACGATTTCAGCCGTCACCTGCATCATGTCGTAATGGACGTCACGTACTTGGCCTGGCCGCCAGCTTTCCAGCATGATGTTGCTGTAATGCACCATGTGATCGACGTAAGTGGCCAGGCGTTTATGTTGGAATGAGGGCGCTGCCAGTTTGCGTTGCCGACGCCAGTGATCACCTTCGCTGGTGAGCAGTCCATTGCCGAAAATCGCGCTGTAGCGCTGCCAGAAGCCGCGGTTCTTGATGAATTGATGTTGGCGGTTGGTAAGCACCTCGCCGATCAATGCGGGATCGGTGAGCAGATAGTTGTCGTGTTGCAGCAAGCGAAAACGTACGACAGGGCCATAGT
>DATLII010000688.1:0-2490 GCA_035539495.1 Dongiaceae bacterium | reverse complement strand
GCGATCTTCGCCATGCGCACTTCGGTGTATCGCATCGCCGCTGCGTTGTCGCCGTCGATGGAGCCGAAGTTACCCTGACCATCCACCAGCATGTAGCGCAGCGAGAACGGCTGGGCCATGCGCACGATAGTGTCGTACACGGCGGTATCGCCGTGCGGGTGATATTTACCGATAACGTCACCGACCACACGGGCCGATTTCTTGTAAGGCTTGTTGAAGTCGTTGCGCAGTTCGTGCATGGCGAACAGCACGCGCCGGTGAACGGGCTTGAGGCCGTCGCGCACATCGGGCAGTGCGCGGCCCACAATCACGCTCATGGCGTAGTCGAGGTAGGATTGCTTGAGTTCGTCTTCGATGTTGACCGGTAGGATTTCTTTAGCTAGTTCTGACATCGGGTTCCTGACCTGAATTTGACGACTGCGCCGGAGGGTTCCGTGCAGGGCCCCGCGCGGGACCGGTGAACCTAAAATTGCGGTTCAGCGCCGTTTTTTATAGTGGTATCCGGATGCTGACCGGAGCCGGCCCGCCACAGCAGAAAACGGGCCGAATGAAAGCGCCAGATCATACCATAATCAGGCGCTGATAGGCTAAGGGAAGGGCGGGTTTTTTGCGCAAAAAATCAAGTATCTGAAGCGATCTTGTCAGTGGATGGACGCCTGAGCCAGCAAGGCCTCCACGCTGTCCCGGCTTGGATGCTCCACCACCCCCTTTTCGGTGACGATGGCGTCGATCAATTCCGCCGGTGTTACGTCGAATACGGGGTTGTAGACAGCTACTCCTTCTGGTGCGACCCGCACGCCTTTTACCGATACCACTTCCTCGGGCCCACGCTCTTCAATGGGAATCGCGCTGCCATGGGGCAAGCTGGGATCAAAGGTTGTCGTGGGCGCCACCACCATGAAACGCACGCCGTGGTAACGGGCCAGCACAGCCAGACTGTAGGTACCGATCTTGTTGGCCACATCGCCATTGGCCGTGATGCGGTCCGCACCAACGATGACCCAGCTCACCCTGCCCTGCTGCATCAGGCTGGCAGCCACGCTGTCGGCGTTCAAGGTGACGGGAATACCGTCCTTCTGCAGCTCCCAGGCAGTCAGGCGAGAGCCCTGCCACCAGGGCCGGGTTTCATCGGCGTACACCTGCTCGATCAGACCTGCTTTCCAGGCAGAACGGATTACCCCCAGCGCCGTACCGTAACCGCCAGTGGCCAACGAACCCGTGTTGCAATGGGTGATAACACCGCGCGCCGGCATGCCGTAATGGCGGATCAGGTTGGCGCCCAGGTGGCCCATGGTGTGGTTGGCTGCCAGATCCATTTCGTGGATGCGCATGGCTTCCGCCAGCAATTGTTCAATCGGATCGCGGCTGGCATCCAGTTTTGCCAGCGCCGCTTTCATCTGGTCCAGCGCCCAGAACAGGTTCACTGCAGTAGGACGGGAAGCGGCCAATGCATCGAAATCCGCCTGAATGCGGGTGCGCCAGTCAGACGGGCTTTGCGCCAGCCGGTGCCGCGCAGCGATCACGACGCCGTACGCGGCGGTGATGCCGATCGCCGGCGCGCCCCGCACCACCATGTCCCGAATCGAACACACCACCGCCTGCACATCGGCATGATCGAGCCAGACTTCCTGCAGCGGCAGCAAACGCTGGTCCAGCAGCCAGAGCGTGTCATCGCGCCATTCGATAGCGCTTACGGTAGGAAACGAGGACATAGAAAAAACTCCAGCCAGGGTTGCGGAAAGGGGTGAATTATACGGTGGCTGGGTTAAGATTGCGCTACTTCGAATTGAGCACGGAAATTCTGCCCATGTCCGACTCCCGCCCGGCAGGTCACTCTCCTGACACGAAAATAGCCACGCACGTCGCCTCGCAAATCAATGCACCCTGGATTTTGACTCAGGATAGCGCGCGGCGCGTGCTGGAAAATCACTGTCTTCTGATCGACAAAGGCCAGATCGTGGCGCTGCTGCCGCAGAACCAGACCCAATATCAGCCGCGCGAAATCATCGACCTTCCCCATCATGTGCTGATGCCGGGCCTGATCAACGCGCACGGCCACGCATCGATGTCGCTGTTCCGCGGCCTGGCGGACGATCTGCCACTGATGACCTGGCTGAACGATCACATCTGGCCGGCGGAAGGCCGCTGGGTGAATGATGATTTCACCCGCGATGGCGCGTTGCTGGCAATGGCGGAAATGATCCGCAGCGGCACCACCTGTTTTTCCGACATGTATTTTTTCCCCAATGTGGTTGCGCGTGCTGTGAACGACGTTCAGATGCGCGCACAGCTGGCGTTTCCGATTCTGGATTTCCCCAGCACCTGGGCACAAAACGCCGACGAATATCTGCGCAAGGGTCTGCAGGTACATGATGACTTCCGCAATCACGAATTGATTCAGATCGGTTTCGGCCCGCATGCGCCCTACACGGTGTCCGATGGGCCGTTGCAGAAAGTGTTGGCGTTGTCCGCTGAGACCAATATTCCAAT
>DATLII010000687.1:0-1715 GCA_035539495.1 Dongiaceae bacterium | reverse complement strand
GCAATTCAATGCCACTAATGACCGCCGTTCCGCCAAGCAGAGTCAGGGTGTTGCCTGTTTCGATTGCCACGTCAATGGTCACACCAACGATGCTACGCATCTGGTCGGCGATATTCGGCCCCAGGAACATCGGCACCGCATCAACACACCCTCATTGCGCGGCGTGAATATCCAGCGGCTGTTCGGATCGCAACGCGCATTGAAAACGGTGGAAGATTTCACCGAGTTCGAACAGCGTGCCGCCTACTTCGACGGTGATCCGGTGATTGCCACCAAGAAGGGAGTGAATATTCTGGAGCGCGGTAGCCAAGTGCATTTCATGGGTGAATTCCAGAATCTGTTGGACTTCCCGCCAGCGCCGAAGCTGAATGTGTTCGGTCGCCTGGATCCAGCCAAGGCCAGCGAGGCGGAAAAACGCGGTGAGGCCGTATTCTTCGGCAAAGGCCAGTGCTCCACCTGCCATATCCCGCCGTACTACACCGACAACAGCATGCACAATCTGCAGGTGGAACGCTTCTACGAACCCCGCGACATCGACGGTCGCCTTGCCAGCGCCGATGGCCCCATCAAAACCTTCCCGCTGCGAGGCATCAAGGATTCGCCCACGTATTTGCATGATGGCCGCCTGCTGACCCTGGACGACACTGTGGAGTTCTTCAACCTGGTGCTGCAACTCAAACTCAACGAACAGGAAAAACAGGATCTGGTAGCGTTCATGTACGCCCTATAACACGTGATACGAAATCACCGTGACCGCGACGCAATGTGATACAGCGCGCGGTTGCGGGCTCGCGCCTCTACGCCCCCTACGCATAGCCCCCTCACTGGTGTACCCTTGTTGGCATTCGCTTCAATAGACGTTTCAACAGACAAGGAAAAGGGGAACATCATGTCGCGTCCAATTCGCATGGTTCTGTTTGCGCTGCTCGGCGTGGTTGCATTGCTGGTCCTGGCCGTCGGCGCGCTGGTGCTGCTGGTCGACCCCAATGATTATCGCGACGACATCAGCCGCCTGGCGAAAGAAAATGCCGGCATCGAACTGAAGCTGGGCGGTGATCTGGGATGGAGTTTCTACCCCGTGCTGGGTTTCCGCGCCAACGACGTGGGGTTGTCATTCCGCAGTGATGCGCCTCAGCTGGTGCAGGTGGATGCGTTCTCGGTGGGCGTGCGTCTGCTGCCGCTGCTGTCGAAAAAAATCGACGTGGATGGTCTTGATATTAGCGGGCTGAAAGCGCACCTGATCGTCGATGCCCAAGGTCAGACCAACTGGCAACCTCCCTCTGGAGCCGCGCCCGTTGCCGTCGACGATAATCAACCGACAATTCCCCCGCAAACCGGAACAGCGCCCGCATCCTCTGAAGCCGGCGGCACACCTGACATTCGCATTCCCCAAGTCACGGTGCGCGATTCCCAGATCATTTATGAGGACCAGCAATCCAAAGCCGCCTACACAGTGGATCTGCCATCGCTGGAATTGACTGACGTCAATCTGAATGAAGCGTTTCCGCTGGCTCTGCAGGCGCGGGTGCGTGACAACGCCAAGTTGGATGTGACAGTGGATCTGAAAACCCAAGTGCGCGCGGATCTGGCCGGCAAGCAATTTGCTGCGCAGGATCTGGATCTGGCCGCGACAGTGGGTGGCATTTTCGCAGATTCCGTTAAAGCAGCAGTGAAAGGCGATTTGCAATTCAACCAGGGTGCTGACACCGCCACAG
>DATLII010000686.1:0-3643 GCA_035539495.1 Dongiaceae bacterium | reverse complement strand
TACTTGAGGTTTTTTCATATAGGACTGACTCAATAAATCTTATTTATTGTTTTTTTAGCTCGCAGAAATCTCGGGGCGAGTAGGGGGCTGTATCAAACGGCACGATGCCCATCAAGGCCAGACGCCCAGTCCAATCGCACGCTTTTCACCCACCACAATCCCGCCAGCGGTCTTTTTCCATCATTGATGGTCAAACCGTAACGTAGAGTTTTACTTGCGCGCAAGTAATATTTTAACTTTCGAGTAAGTAAATAATTAACTTTCGAGTCAGTAGGTATTTAGCTTGCGAGTCAGTAGCCTGTATGTGAAGATTCATCCAATATGGACTAACTTCGGGCGATCCGAGATTCATGCGTAAGGGCATTGAGGCAAGATGAGTAAAATTTCCTCTTCAAAAACAAACACTTCCAAGGCTGAGCGCAGTAAAACAGCCATTATCGCTGTTGCTGAGAATCACTTCTCCCGCTTCGGCTTTGCTGCCACCCGGTTGGAGGATATTGCTGAGGAACTGGGTTTGACCCGGGCCGCATTGTTCTACTACTTCCGGGACAAACAGATGCTTTATGACGCAATGGTTGCCGAATCCTTCGGTGATCTTGCCAGCAAGCTCGGTGTTTTACTGGAATCCGATGACCTCAGCGTGTCTGAGCGCCTAGAACGGGCGGTTATTGCCTGGGTGGATTCCGTCGTAGCACGTCCCAATCTGGCGCGGCTGATTATGCGTTTTGTCGCAGACGGCATCGACGAACCCGCGCGCCGTATCTTCGCGCAGAACAACCTGGTGCCGATGAAGTTTTTTGGCCTGTTCCAGGAAGGGCGGGAAAGTGGTGAACTGCAACCGTTACACGAAGATCCATTTCACGCCGCCAGCGCCATTATCGGTACAACGGTTTTTTATGTTGCCGCAGTCACGGCGTTAGTGCCTGGTAGCCATTTTGAACCACTCGATCCGGAACAGGTCGCCGTCCACCGTCAGGAAGCGTTACGGTCCGCACGCCGGTTGCTCGGCATAAAAGACCGCGGGGAAGCGGCAGACTAATAAAAAAGGTATTCAGGATGGAAGCAAAATCAATATCGCCGCGCATTGTCGCGCCGCGAAGCCCCAATCTCCTGCAGATAGCGCTGGAAATACAGAAAAAAGGGGCCTTGCGTTTTTTTGCTGATCAATGGCGCATTCAAGGGGACTTACCACATCTGCGGATGGGTTTGCACAACCTGTTTCTGATCATACATCCTGATCACATGAGCCATGTTCTGCTCACGAACCGCAAGAATTACGACAAGCTGAAAACCTGGGATATCAGTCGCCAACTGTTACTAGGCGGCGGGTTGATCGCTGCAACCGGTGAACATTGGAAGCGTCAGCGCAAATTGATGTCCACGTTCTTTACACCTAAAAGTGTAGAGCTTTATTTTTCACTCATGCTGAACGCAGCCAACGAACTAACGAAGCACTGGGATGCTGTCAGCAAGTCAGGTCAGACCGTTGACATGATAGAGGAAATGACGCGAATCACGGCATGGGTTATCTTGCGCTCGATGTTTGGTATGGATTTCTCTGATGAAAGGCTGCACGCGCTGGAAGGCGATGTGGAAACCATGATTCTGTTTGTGAATCGCAGAGAAATGATGCCGATTAAAGCACCACTGTGGGCACCCATTCCCAGTCATGTCGAGTATCGGAAAGCCAAGGCTCGTGTTCACTCCCTCATCCGGGAAGTCATCGAACGGCGTCGCTCTATGCAGGAGTCGAGCTGGCCTAATGATCTTCTGTCCAAGCTGATGTCCGCACGAGATGAAGAGTCGGGTGAAATCATGGCCGATATCCTGGTGCGCGATGAGTGTCTGGGAATTTTTGTCGCAGGTCACGAAACTGCCGCGCGAACCATGGCATTCATGTGGTATTCACTGCATGAGAATCCAGCGGTAGCTGCGCGGTTACACCAGGAGCTGGATGAAGTAATTCCCGAAAACCAGCTGCCGACGCTGGAACATTTTAAGCAGCTGCCTTACATGACGCAGGTTATAAAAGAAGTCTTGCGTCTTTATCCGCCAGCGCCGGCATTTCCGCGGGATCCTGTAGTTGAAGAAACGCTGAATGGAGTGCGATTGGAGTCCGGCGCATTTGTTCTGGTGATGCCCTATTTTACTCACCGCCACCCGGACTTTTGGAATAAACCTGAGGAATTTGATCCCGATCGTTTCCTGCCAGAGCGGGAGCGTGAACTTCACCCTTATGCTTACTGCCCTTTCGGTGGCGGTAACAGAATTTGCATTGGCAACAATTTCGCGATGCTGGAAATGAGTGTGCTGACAGCGGTGTTGGCGCGGCGATTTGATGCGCGACTTGTCGCCGGACACAAGCCTGAGATTGAAATGAGAGGCACCCTGATGGTTCGCAATGGCCTGCCAATGCACCTTACCTCGCGTGTTTAGTGGTTACGAGCAACGAGATGTCAAAAGTTCCGACACAGCCGGTAAAAGGAGCTTAACAGAAAATGCAGGTGGAAATTTACTGCGACTGTGGCGCAAACCATATACAGAGCCTGCCCGATCCGCTGTTTCGTTTTGTATGCCACTGCACTACATGCCGAACTTTTTCGGGTGCGCCGCATAATGATGAATGCACCTTTCTTCTTAAAGAGTGCTCAGGCTTAAATCTAGCGAATACAGAATTTCAATCTTACCAAAGTGGCTTTTCACCGATCAAAAGAGGAAGGTGCAAACGCTGTGGCAAGGTTACATGTTGCATCGCCCACGTCTGGCCATATCCTGAATTTTTAATGATACCCAGTCGCTTGGTGAAGGGAAGGCCTTTACCGGATCCACTTGCCCATATCTATTACGACAGCAGGGTTGCGGACGCTACGGATAGCTTCAAGAAAATCAATGGGCATTTTCGCGGTCAGCTTGCTATTCAGACGGCTATCGTAGGCAGCTTGTTCAAGCGAATGCGCAGAGCATAATTCGGCTTCGCTATGCGATCTGCAGCAACGCCCAAATTTCAGCGATTTTTCGCAATAGAAAGATAAGTTGAGAGGGCATTGCTCTGCGTCTGGTTGCTCGTATCCATCAGCGCTAACGTATCCGATTGCATGGCATCGATCAGCGACGCATGCTGAACCTTCAACGCGTCTGCCCGTTTGTTCAATAAGTTCATTGAGCGTCCTACGACACCATCGTCGTCGAGCCGTGCAGTGGTAACGCCATCGATCGCCTTGCCCAACTTCTGAAATACTCCCAGCCCGTCATTGCCTTTGCTTTTCTGTTCATCGAACTTTTTGGTGTCAAACGTGAGTTCGCCATTGGCATTCACTTTGACTCCCCATTCGCTCAAACTGTCAGCCAAGGCAATATCGTTTTTGATCGCCCTTTTCAAATTCTGGCCAATGCGAGCGGAACCCAGGATTTCATCTGCACCACCTGAGGTGGTCGACATCGAGCTCGAAGATTCAACTGTTGCGTTAAAAGCGCTAACGAGCTGAGAAATGCCTGCCTTCATTTGTTCAGGCGTAGTTGTGGCAGAGAAACCGGAAAGCGATCGCGCGGCACTTTGGGTGTCGGCAACCGTTGATTTCAGTTTTCCCAAAGAAGACAGCAGTGTGGTAGTTCTGTCCACCTCACTTCGAACGCGTTTTTCGGC
>DATLII010000685.1:0-7436 GCA_035539495.1 Dongiaceae bacterium | reverse complement strand
ACCTTATGCCGGTGAAGAACGCATTCTGGTACCGTCGCCCAACGTGGCCACCTACGATCTGCAACCGGAAATGAGCGCACCTGAGGTGACCGACAAACTGGTGGCGGCAATCAAAAGCGGTCAGTTCGATGCGGTGATCTGCAACTACGCCAATGGCGACATGGTGGGCCACACCGGCGTGTTCAACGCTGCAGTAAAAGCAGTGGAAACCTTGGACACCTGCATCGGCCACCTGATCGAAGCGGTGGAAAGCGTCGGCGGCGACATGCTGATTACCGCCGACCACGGCAACTGCGAACAGATGGAAGATCCCGACAGCGGACAGCCTCACACTGCACACACCACCGATCTGGTGCCGCTGGTGTATGTGGGCTCCCGCGCATTGGAATGGAAAACCAGCGACGGTCGGTTGTCGGACATCGCGCCCACATTGCTGAAGTTGATGGGGCTGCCTCAGCCGAAAGAAATGACAGGCAGGGCGCTGTTCTGATTTTTGGCGTCGTTTTGATGCCTTTTTGATATCGCTTTAATACCACCACGGTGGGCTGTTATTCTGCAGCCCACCTCTGTTCGACCAGCCTGGGGCGTCCCGCCCGGATGCGCATGATCCCAATCTCCACTTTGTCCGGCCTGAAACGCCCGCTGCCCGCTTCCGCCTGGCTGCAGTTCGCGCTCACCTGCGCGCTGCTGATGGGCCTGCTGCACGTATCCAAACTCGCCATCGCCGACGACAAACAGCCCGATCCAGTCGCCACGCAAAAAGAACTGAAACAGGTGCAGGCGCAGCTCAAGCAATTGCAGGAAAAAATCCGCGCCACCCAATCTCGCCGCAGCACAGCGGAAAAAGAATTACGCGCAGCAGAAAAAGCCATCGGCGCTAGCAAGGCTCGCCTGCGCGAAGTTGCAGAGCAGCAGAAAGCCGCCGAAGAAGAAGTGGCACGACTGGAAGTAGAACAGCAACGGCTGGAAGCGGAAAAGCAACGCCAGCAGGCCGCGATCAAGGCCAGCGTGATTGCCGCCCACCGCAGCGGTCGCCAGGAATACGTAAAAATGCTGTTGAATCAGGAAGACCCGCAACAGCTATCACGCCATCTGAAATTCTATGAATACTTCCGCGCCGCCCGCCTGCAGAAAATCGACGCCTTCAACCAAACCTTGACAGAACTTGACCGCAACCGGGAACAAATCGCCACCCGCATGGCCGAACTTGAAACCCTGCGCGGCGAACTGGATCTGCATCAGCAAAAGCTGGTGGAAGCGCAGACACAACGCAAAGCGCTGCTGGCGAAACTGGATGCATCGCTGCAGGATAGCGCCAGTCAAACCAAGCGGCTGAAAGCCAACGAAAGCAATCTGGAAAAAGTGTTGAAGGCCGTGCAGGAAAGCATGGCGGATTTACCGCGACACATGGGCAGCGGTCCGTTCGGTAAATTGCAGGGCAAGCTGCTCTGGCCGACGCAGGGCCGTTTGCTACGCAGTTTCGGCAGTTATCGCGAAGAAGGCGCGCTGCGCTGGAATGGCGTACTGATTGGTGCTGCGGAAGGCAGCCCGGTGCAAGCGGTGGCACATGGCCGCGTGGTGTTTGCAGATTGGATGCGTGGATTCGGCAACCTGATCATTGTCGATCATGGTGCCGGTTACATGAGCCTGTATGGTCAGAACGAATCGCTGTTGAAAACGCCGGGCGACTGGGTGAGCGCTGGCGACCTGATCGCCCGCAGCGGTACCAGTGGCGGTCAGACCCAACCCGGCCTGTATTTTGAAATCCGTCATCGCGGCAAACCGGTGAATCCGGCGCTGTGGTGTAAAGGCTGAGTGTGCAAAGGCCGAACGTGCAAAGCTTGATCGTGCTGCCTCTAGCCAGGGATTCCAAAAACAATCAACAACATAATGCGACCGCCGTCGTTTCAGGCTAGGCTAGGAACATACGCAGGAACATAAGTAAGCATTTAAGACGGCAACTATTGATCGACGCACACTGAGGACACATTGATGGGTTCGCGCTTCCCTTCCGCCTGGCGGCACCGGGTATTGCTGCCACTGCTGGCTCCCCTGGTTCTGATGCCGGCCATTCTGGCTCCTGTCGCCCTGGCCGAGGACAAGCCCGCCCAGCAGCCCGCCAAACCCGTTGCTCCCGCCGCCGCGCCAGCAACACCAGCGATACCCGGCGCCGTCGTTCCACCACCGCAACCAGGCCTGCTGCCGCTGAATGAACTGCGCACTTTCGCCGACGTGTTCGACCGCATCAAGCAAGCCTATGTGGAAGATGTGGACGACAAAACGCTGCTGGAAAATGCCATCAAGGGCATGCTCACCGAACTGGATCCACATTCTGCGTATCTGGAACCCGAGGCCTACCAGGATCTGCAAATCAGCACCACTGGCGAATTCGGTGGTCTGGGCATTGAAGTGGGCATGGAAGATGGTTTCGTCAAAGTCATCACACCCATCGACGACACCCCCGCACAAAAAGCCGGTGTACTGCCCGGCGACCTGATCATCAAGCTGGACGAAACACCGGTGAAAGGCCTGAGCCTGAACGACGCAGTGAAGCTCATGCGCGGCAAGGCCGGCTCGGTCCTCAAGCTCACCATTATTCGTCAGGGTTCTGAAAAGCCGCTGGAAATCAATGTGACGCGTGCCGTCATCCAGGTGCAGAGCGTCAAACAGCGTTTGCTGGAAAAAGATTACGGTTATGTGCGGCTGTCGCAATTCCAGGTGCACACTGGCGGCGACATGCTGAAAAGTCTGGAACGATTGAAAGCTGAAAACAAAGCTCAGCTGCGAGGCCTGGTGCTGGATCTGCGCAACAACCCCGGCGGCGTGTTGCAAGCCGCAGTGGATGTAGCAGATGCCTTCATCAACGACGGCCTGGTGGTGTACACCAAGGGCCGCCTGCCAGATTCCGATATGCAATTCAGCGCCACCCCTGGCGACAATCTGGTCGGCGTTCCCATCGTGGTACTGATCAACGGCGGCTCCGCTTCAGCGTCCGAGATCGTGGCCGGTGCGCTGCAGGATCACAAGCGTGCGGTCATCATGGGCACCACGTCGTTCGGCAAAGGCTCTGTGCAGACGGTATTGCCACTGCATAACAACCGCGCCCTGAAACTCACCACTGCCCGCTACTACACACCCGGTGGCCGTTCGATCCAGGCTGAAGGTATCGTGCCCGACATTCAGGTGGATAACGCCCATTTCACCACGGTGGAAGAAGGCGGCCAGATCAAGGAAAAAGACCTGACCGGCCACCTCTCCAACCCTGTGAACGGCGTCAAGGACAAAGCCAAAACACCGGACGAAGGCAAAGGTAAAAAAGGCAAGGACGATAAAGCCGCGCCGCCTAGCACCAATCCGGCCCTGACGGCACCACCCGAGAAGCTGGTGGAATCGGATTACCAGTTGTATGAAGCGCTGAACTTGCTGAAGGCGTTGAATGTACTGAGCAAAACCCAGACCGTCCAACGCTGAGCGGTCTGTTGTTTGCGACGTTCTTTCCGACTATTGCCGGCGCTGTTGCTATGGCCGTTACTATGCCTGTTGTTCTGGCTGCCACCCACGCTTGGCTGGTGCAGCAGCCAGAACACCGCCCGCATTGCCATTATCCTAGATGATATCGGCTACAACCGCGCCAGCGGCGAACGGGCACTGCAGTTGCCCGCCGCCGTCACCTTTTCTGTCATCCCGTTTACCCCTTACAGCCATTCCCTCGCGGAAAAAGCCCATCGCCAGCAACGGGAAATCCTGCTGCATCTACCGATGGAAAGTGCCGACAGTCACCGCCGGCTGGATGAAGGCGGCCTGACCGGGCAGCAGCCTGAAACGGAAATCCGCACCCGGGTCAATGCCGCCATTGCTGCCGTGCCCCATGCCATTGGCCTCAACAACCACATGGGCAGCCGCCTGACTGCCGACAGCCAACGCATGAACTGGGTGATGGAGGAAGTCCGCCAGACCCCGCTGTTCTTTATCGACAGCATGACCAGCGTGGATTCGGTGGCCGGTCGCACCGCCCGCCGACTCAGCATTCCTTCCCTGCGTCGGGATGTGTTTCTGGACAATGAACCGGAAACCGCCGCCATCGACACCGCCTTCCGCCTCCTGCTGCAAAAAGCCCGGAAGGACGGCTATGCCGTGGCCATCGGCCACCCCCACCCCGCAACCCTGAATTACCTGCAGCGGCGCCTCCCCCAACTGACCACTGAGCAGGTAGAGCTTGTGCCTTTATCACAGCTGGTGAATAAGTTTGGTCGCGCGCTCGACCCGCCCGGGCGCTGGCAAGATCTTGCGCGTCAAGTCATCGCCATGCCGGCGCCGGATAGCACACGTTTAAATTTTTCGTACTGAAAATCCGCTCTGTCTTACACACATTTTACTGCCCTTCGAAACGCCCTCGACCGCGTCACAAAAATGCCGCGCTTTTATTTTTTCGCGCCAGTTGTGCGACCGCCATCAAATTTTTTTCCAGGCATGCCGGGAATCCGTCGACTAGATTGATATCCAGGTTGTGACGGCCTGACCCTCCCCAACAGAGAGCGACTGTCACGCGTTGTCCTTACCGATGTATTTCCAGGAGAGCCTTCATGCTCCGTTTTTCCCCAGTAGTAAAACCTCTTGTTCTTTCTGTTGCTGTAGCTGCTCTGACCGCATGTGGCGGCGGTGGCGGCGGTGGCGGCAGTTCGTCCGGCAACTCCGGCGATGTCAGCTCACCGGCACCCGCTCCTGCTGCTGTTCAGCAAGGCGTGTTTCTGGATAGCGCTGTATCGGGTCTGTATTACGAAACTGATTCTTTGTTTGGCTACACTGGCGTGAACGGTGAGTTCAGTTATAAGCCGGGCGAAAGCGTACGTTTCTACCTGGGCAGCACACTGCTGGGGGAAACCATCGCGCAAGACGAAGTGACTCCGCTGGATCTGATCACCAGCACCGACGGCGCCGACAAACTGCAAAACATGCTGCGCACACTGCAAACCCTGGACGAAGATTCTGATCCCAGCAACGGTATTCAGATCAACAATATCGCGCAGAATTATCTGGACCAGTACGTGTTGCCGATCAACCAGCCGGCCGTTATGTTCGAAGCCAGCCAAGTCATTCAGGAAATGATTGCGTCCGTAACCAACGGCACTGGCTTGAAAGATTCCATCGATTCGCTGATTCACTTCCGCGAAACACTGCTGCTGTCACGTCGCAACGTGTCTGACACTGTATTGCTGAATCTGCTGGGCACTACTTGGGATGCAGAAATCAGCTCCACTGCTTGCCCCAGCGATGCAACTGCAAAAGTGACATACAAATTCAACAGCCTGGGTCTGGCCACCAGCGGTTACCACCGTCTGAACACCGACCTGGATGAAGAAACTGGCGAACCGACTTGCAAGAAAGCGGGCTACGGCGTTCTGTTCAACACCTATGAAACCGACGTGTTGTTCACCTGCGCCAACCAGTGTGTGGACGCCGACCTGAACCGCGTGATTCTGGACAGCGACGAGAATGGCGATGTGGTGACCGCGATGAACTATGATCCGATCAATCAGCAAATCACCATTCGCGAAACCCGCAGTGTTGATGGCGAAGACGTCACCACCACCAAGGTGCTGACCAAACGCTAATCGCGATCCGGCAATTTGCCCCAAACAGGCTGCGGCGTCACAACCGCAGCCTGTTTGCGTTTGGGCGGCACCATGTTTAACCGCATGAAAATGCATGACGCTGCAGTCCCTTCTGCAGCCCTGGCACCATTCCCTGATATACTCGGCAAGCTTCAGTCACCAGTCCCGCAGGAATGCTCGCCGTCATGACCGAATCCGCACAGATCAAAGCCCGTCAATTACTGGATGCCCAAGTCACTTTTCTGTTGCAACAGCTGACGCCCGATCGTTTGGCCAGCATTGTGCGAGAGGAAACCACTTATCTGTACGGCGAGCTGGATAAAATCAGCCTGACCGAAGCCGTCAGCGCCGACAAGATCAAAGCCACCGCGCATCGTTACGCACTGGAAATGGAAATCGGGGGCGCCATTCCTGAATTGTTCGGTGAAATCGCCCATCTGATTTATGAACATCCGGCGCAGGAAGATACGCAACTGAGCGATATTGTTTCCAGCCGCATTGCGCAGGAATTTCTCGACAAGATTTTTGAATCCGGCAGTTTGCTGGATCAGGTTGTGCGCCAGATCCAGCAAAGCAGTCCATTCAAAACATTTCTCGCCGATGTGGTGTTGCTGGCGGTAAAAGGCTACTTGCAGGAACAGAACAAAGTGCTGGGCAACGTGCCGATACTGGGCACCAGCCTGCGCCGGTTGCGGGCTTTGCTGGATGAACGCCTGCCCACGTTGCAGGATGGCATTGCCGATGCGTCGCATGATTTACTGGAACGCAGCATCGGCAACACGCTGGGTCTGCTGGATCAATTGCTGGATCAGGATATCTACCGCGACCAGGCCCTCACCGCCACCCTCAACCTGTGGGACGAGATCAGCACCTGGCCATTGTCACGGCTGCGGGAATTTGCGTCGGAAAATGATCTGCAGGAATTGATGGTGCTGGGTTATGAATTCTGGCGCGAGTTCCGCGAGACTGATTATCTGGTCGCCATCATCGACATGGGCGTGGAATTCTTCTTCGCCAAATACGGCGAGGATTCCCTGCAGAAAATCATCACCGAAATGGGTGTGACCTACGAGATGATCGAATCAGAGCTGCTGAATTACAGTGAAGACCTGGCTGGAATGGGACTGGAAAAAGGCATCGCCGAAACGATCGTACGCCGCCATCTGGAACGTTTCTACTTCAGCGCGGAAACGCTGGCGATTCTGGCGGACACACCAGCAACCAGCGCTGACTGAACCGCGTTATTTTTTGGATTTGGCCTGACTGGTGTCGTCGCGATAATTTTTCATGCGGCGATGCACGATGCCGGCATCCAGATATTCCTCGCCATAAGCGTGAAAGCCGAATTTCTCGTAAAAACGGGTCTTGTCGATTTGCGCCTCCAGTGCAATCTTGTCGCCACCACCCGCCTTGATGGTGTCGATCACGGCGCGAAACAATCGCCCTCCCACCCCCCGACCACGCAAATTTTTGCGCACCGCAAACCGGCCGAGCTTCACATGCTCGGGCAGATACAGCACCCGCAGCGTCGCCGCCACATTGCCCTCCAGCACCAGAACGAAATGCGTCGCCACCCGATCCAGGTCGTCGTACTCGTCCGCATGGGAAATGCCCTGCTCCAGCATGAATACCTCGCGCCGCAGGCCAAACGCCAAGTTGGCCAGGTCGCTATAGGCAGGCACAGACAGAACAACCTCGGTGCTGGTCGAAACTGGATAAAGCATAAGTAAATCCCTTTCAGGTCAGGCGGTTACCCTAGCATAGCAGGGCTTTGGCTTTCCTGATGCCTTTTACAAAATAACTATTTTGTCCATTTTATTTTAC
>DATLII010000684.1:0-12365 GCA_035539495.1 Dongiaceae bacterium | reverse complement strand
CTTCATCGACACCAATTTCATGAGCGGCGTGCGGCTGTCGCGCTTCTATCTGCCGCAGCTACTGGAACGGAATTGGGGCCGCGTACTGTTCATCGCCAGCGAATCCGGCTTCGACGTACCAGCGGAGATGATCCACTACGGCGTCACCAAAACCATGCAGATATCGCTGGCCCGCGGCATGGCAAAACTCACCGCCGGCACCGGCGTTACCGTGAATTCGGTATTGCCCGGCCCCACCCGCAGCGAAGGCGTGGACGAATTCATTCGCAATGTCGCCCGCGACAATGGTGTCAGCGCCCAACAGGCGGAGCAGGATTTCTTCAAAAACACGCGCCCCAATTCCCTGTTGCAGCGTTTCGCCACACCGGACGAAATCGCCGCTTTCACTACTTATCTCGCCAGCCCACTGGCAGCCGCCACCAACGGAGCAGCCCTGCGTTGCGACGGCGGCATCATCAACTCACTGCAGTAAGGAGACTCACCATGAAAGCCATTGGATACTATAAAAATCTCAGCGCCGATGATCCGTCAGCGTTGGTGGATCTGGAATTGCCAGCACCGGTGGCCACTGGCCACGACCTGCTGGTGGAAGTGCGCGCGGTGGCGGTCAACCCCGTTGACACCAAATTGCGCCGCAATCGTGCACCGGCCGATGGCAAAGCGGACGTGTTGGGTTACGACGCCGCCGGTATCGTACGCGCCGTGGGTGACAAGGCTTCGTTATTCAAAGTAGGCGACGCGGTGTTTTACGCTGGCGATTTCACCCGCCCCGGTTCCAACGCCGAATTGCAATTGGTGGACGAGCGTATCGTGGGCCGTAAACCGGCAACTCTGGATTTTGCATCCGCAGCTGCGTTGCCACTGACTGCGATTACCGCCTGGGAATTGTTGTTCGACCGCATGCAGTTGCCTCGCAATCAACCGGCACGCAACGGCGATGCACCTAGGCCACAAGAAAATCTACTGATCGTCGGCGGTGCCGGTGGTGTGGGTTCCATCATGATTCAACTGGCGCGACTATTAACGCCACTGAACGTTATCGCTACCGCGTCACGTCCGGAATCCGCTGCCTGGTGTCGTGATCTCGGCGCTCACCTGGTGATTGATCACACCAAGCCATTAGCCGAGGAATTGCGGCGCAACGGCATCGAATCTGTGAATTGCATAGCCAGTCTGACCAACACCAATCAGTATTTCACAAGCTACGTGGATATCATCGCGCCACAAGGCAAATTGGGTGTTATCGACGATCTGCAGGATCCCATTGATGTGCGCCTGCTGAAAGCAAAGTGCGCGTCATTTCACTGGGAATTCATGTTCGTCCGCCCGGCGTTCAAGACGCATGACATCCTGGCGCAACATGACATTCTCACTCAGGTTGCAGACCTGATCGACGCGGGTGAGTTGCGCAGCACGCACGGTAAAACTCTGGGCAAAATCAACGCGGAGAATCTGCGCCACGCACACCAATTACAGGAAAGCGGACATACCATTGGCAAAATCGTTTTGGAGAACTTTGTTTAACTGCCAATTCCTAACGGAAAACAAAAGCCTGAGTATCGTCGCGCAATCAGCCATTATTTTTTGTGAAGATTCACGCGACGATACCGGGCAAAAAATTAACCTCGCCCCCTTGCACCACCGTTAGCACTGCTACACTCAATTTAGTAAAGAGCCATGATCAACTCGTCTTTGTGACACCGCGTGACGCCATTTGGTGCAGAAAAACGGAGTGCGATCGCTAATGGTGCATTTTTCAAAACTGTCGCTGTCGGCAGCATGAGGGCAATATGGACGGAGAAGTACTGAAGAAGCTGGCGAAACTAAAACTGCTGGTCAAACGCACCAGCGGCCAATCCATTGAAGTCTCTGCGATAATTGCTGACAAGCAATACGCTGCCAGTGTGCTGTCCGCGGCAGAAGAATCCGATCAGGAAGAGTTGGTACTGCTGGCGCTGGAGCTGAAAGATGCTCTGGGCCTACTGGCGCCGGCAGCACCCGCACCGGAACCCAAAGCACCTCAGCCAGCAGCCAAAGAAGGTAAAACTTCAAGCAACTATATGTTCGGTGCGCGCGGCTAAGGCAAGCCGGCAGAAAAAACGGATAGAAACAACCGACGGTCAGTTTTCTTAAGACAGCCGCTCAAGACAACGTTTTCAGGATCAGTGGCAAGCCGTCTTTCGGTTTGGAGATTGGGGATTGCTGCACCGGCATCACATAGTCGTCTGGCAGCCGCCAACTGAAACGTTGCAGCAATTGCGCAAGAATCGCCTTGATCTGCATTTCCGCAAAATGAAGACCGATGCACATGTGGGCGCCACTGCTGAACGGCACCCATAAAAACGGATGCTGCTTGTGTTCAGCCCGCGCATCGGAGAAACGCTCCGGATCAAACCGGAACGGCTCACGCCAATATTCTTCCATGTGATGCGTATGGATCGGGTGCAACACGCACATGCAGTCTGCGGGCACCTGAAAACCATCAAACTCGAAAGCCTGCGTATTCATCTTCGGAAAATCCGGCAACGGCGGATAGCGCCGTAGCGCCTCCTTCATCACCAGCGTCATCAACGGCAGCCGATCCTGATCATCAAAATCGATAGCACTTTTCCCCAGCGCCCGTACTTCTTCGCGCAGACGTTCCTGCCACTCTGGCATTTTGCCCAATGCATACAGCATGCTCGATAGCGTACTGGTGGTGGTGTCATGAGCCGCCATCATCAGGAACACCATATGATCCAGAATTTCCTGATCGGAATACTTTTCGCCATTCTCCCCTTCCGCGTTGGCCAGTATGCTGAACATATCCCGGCTCAGGCTGCGACGCTTTTCCGGTAACAGGCCGGCAAAATAATCCACCAGATACTGACGCGAACGAATGCCACGCCACAGCAAGAACGGCGGCAATGCAATCCGTAGCGGTGCCATCGACGCCGCCACCGTTTCTTCAAAGGCGTGAGTGAGTTTATGAGTGTCCTGCCCGGCGCTGGTGCCCACAAAGACGTTCCAGGCCAGCTCCAGCGTCAGTAGCTTCATCAATTTGAAGGCGCTGACATCGTTGTCCGGCCGGCTCATTTCACCTAACCGCTGATCAATAATGGGATTCATCATGGCCAGATAATTCACCAATGCCGGCTTTTTGAATCCAGCTTGCATGATGCGACGGTGCTGACGATGATCGTCGCCGTCACGCAACATCAGGCCATTGGGAAACACTCGGCCGATGATCATGTCCCAGGACAATTTGTTGGAAAAAATGCCGTCGCGATTCTGCAACACCAACCCGTTGGCGTCCGGCCCGAACATATTCACCGTGCGCCACGACCCCAGCTTGTGCATCACAACTGGGCCGTAAAGCGAATACAGTGTTCGGGTTGCTTCCAATGGATGAGTGAAGAGTTTTCTGTCGCGCAGTGCGAAATCGATGAAGCCGGCAACCGGCAATGGCTTGGATGAAGGCTTGGGTAAAGATGACGTTGTCATGATTGCTGCGCCACGAATGACCGGAAAGTCATCACTCTATCGCCGCCATTCTCGACCGGTCAAGGCACCTGCCTGTCATTGTCGGACAGAATCGGGACTCTCTTTAAAACGAGCCAGACCCTTTAATCCGGTCATTTGCCTTTTAAATACCGCACCAGCATGCGCGTCGTCTCATCGATGAACAGGTCCTGCTTGGCTCCGGCAATCAACGCCGGATGATTCACCACGGCAGTGTGAGTCAGCGTCTCTACTGTTTTCACGCAGATAAACGCCGTCAATTCCAGATCCGCAACGTTCAACTCAGCACGATGGTGTTCCAGATACGTCCGCACCATGCCGAAGGCCTCGCGATCGAACGCATCCATATCATCCGTTCGCCCCATCCGTGGAATCTGCTCGAATAGAACCCGATGCAACTTGGGATTCACACGATGCGCGTCGATCATCACCCGCACCAGTTCACGCACCGCTGTTTCCACTGGCTGCACCATGACATTCACCAACGCATCCCGCGCCACCGCCATCATTTCCTTGAAATGCTGATCGGTCACCGCGGCCACCAAGGCTTCCTTGCCGGGAAAATATTGGTAGAGCGAACCAATACTAACCCCCGCCATCTGCGCGATCTTATTGGTACTGGCCGTGTCATAGCCATCTTTGACAAGAATGCGAGCGGTGGCTTCCAACAGCACATCGACGGTCACCTGCGAACGCTGCTGGGAGGCCTTTTTTCGCGGCTTTATCTGAGGTTTTCGAGCCATGACAGGTGCTCCTGAATGCGAGTATCCAAAATATGAGCCATCGCTCACAATCAGTCTACCGCAATCATCCAGGAGCGCTCACCATGAAATCTTTCAACGCCAACCCGACGCGCGATTTCACCCCTGCCGCCCCGTTCCTGTGGGGCTACGATTTCGTTATTGCTACCGCTACCCGGGAATCCCTTTGGCGCGGCGCGCTACTGCAGCAGCTGAATGCTCAGGCAACGGATCGCATCGCCGACTTGGGCTGCGGCACCGGTTCCTTTCTGGTGCTGCTGGGACAGCAAGCCAACGCTGCACGCCTGATCGGCATCGATCCGGATGACGCCATTTTGCAACGCGCAAAGCGGAAGCTGTCAGGTCAGGGCCTGTCGATTGAATTGCGTCATGGTTATTTACGGGATGCAGCAACATTGTTGGCAGACAGCGGCGTGAACAAAATTGTTTCCAGTCTGGTCTTCCATCAGGTTCCGCTGGCAGAAAAGCGGGCGGGCCTTGCCTCGATTTTCGCGGCACTCACGCCGGGTGGGGAATTGCATATCGCGGATTATGGCTGGCAACGCACGGCCCTGATGCGGCGCCTGTTTCAGATGGTGCAACTGGTCGATGGCTTTGAGGACACCCAGCCCAATGCCGATGGCATTCTGCCATCGCTGATGCAGGAAGCAGGTTTTGTGGATGTGGAAGAAACCAGAGTGATTCCGACAGCGACAGGATCGCTTTCGCTGTACCGCGCTGTGAAGCCTTTCAACAGCTAAAAACCGAAGATGCTATCCGCACATCATCAGCATCGGCCGCAACGGTGAGTGACGCAGCTGGCGCTTTGCCAGCTGCGATATCCGGCCATTGAAGGGAACCTTCATTTAATCAATTCCCGCACCTGAAACACATTACCCTCGGGATCGAAACCATCGCACGCGCGGAAGTTACCTGCGCTCCATTCGTAGGATTCATCTTCAATAGCACCGCCCGAGGCTGCCGCTACGGCCCGCGCTACTGCAATGCTTTCCACCGGCAAAAACAATTTCAACGCCGTGTTGTCCCGCAACTGTGGTGGCTGCGTGATGACAATGTTTTCGGCAATTTCTTCGGGAATCCCATGCACCACCAGCATTAACGTGGCAGATTCCAGCACCACTTTTTCCGGCTCGCTGTGCTTCAATGACAGGGAAAAAACCGTCGCATAAAACGCCGCCATTGCTGCCACATTTTTGGCAAAAATCACTGCACCAGGCTTAGGTATCGCGGACATATTGTCTCCTTTCTTATGGAATCAACACCTGATCTGAACTCGCGTCGATGGAATGCGCGGCAACCCGCGCAATCAAACGGCCAATCGACGGCAGCTCCAACGGTAACAGGGAACTGGCCGGGTGCACCACCCGTTCTGCGCCGTTTTGCAATCCGCGCACAATCGCCTTGGCGGTACTTTCCGGTGCGACCAGTGGCGGCTCAGGCAGTTTACGCCGCAAAGGCAGCAAACGATCCTGATGCCGCGTGGGCGTGTCAGTGCCGCCCGGCACCACTTCCATCACCCGCACACCGGCGTCACGCAATTCGTGCCGCAACACCTGGGTGGAGCGGGCGAACGCGGTTTTGGACGCGCTGTAATAACCCACCAATGGCATCGGCACCGCCTGCAGGGTCGAGGTCACATTCACGATACAGCCGTGTCCACGTTGACGCATGCCTGGCGTCAGCGCCGCAATCAGCGCCAGCGGCGACCAGTAGTTGGTTTCGAATAGCGTACGCGCCGGCTCGCCATCGCCCACGATATGCTGGGCGCCAATGATGCTGACGCCCGCGTTATTCACCAACACATCGATGCCGCCCAGCTCGCGCTCCGCAGCCGCTGCCACCGTGGCCGCTGAGCCTTGCTGTCCCAAATCGGCAGGTAGCACTAGAGGCTGCATGCCATGCTGGTTCGCGATGATGTCGGCCAATTCCTTCAGCACCGCCTCGCGCCGCGCCACTAACACCAATTGCGCGCCTTCCTGCGCCAGCGCCAGAGCCAACGCCCGGCCAATTCCGCTGGAGGCACCCGTCAGCAAAACCCGCGCGCCTTCAAGCACCGTCCCGTTCAGCGCAATCCCGTTATGTGCCATGACAGCCTCCTGGGTGTCTCACCATTGATCGAAAATCAATATCACGCTATCCGAACATTGATCCAAAATCAATCCCCGGGCATCATAGGCGCTATTCTTCGACCAACCTGCGACCCATTCAGGAGCCCTGCATGCCCTCCCGCACCTTGCCATCCGTCCCCAAAGAACGGCGCGAACTGCTGCTGGATGCCGCCCTGGCGCTGTTTACCGAGCAACCGTTCGATACGGTGTCGCTGGCCGACATCGCCAACCGGGCTGGCGTTGCCTATGGGTTGATTGGACATTATTTCGGGGGTAAGCGCGGGATTTATCTGGCGTCGATGGAAGCCATGGCCAATCGATTGCGTGCGGTACGCGATCAGGACCCACCCGCTGGCCAGGACGCGGTGGATGCGTTGCGTCTGGGTGTGGCGCGGCATATTGCGTATCTGGAATCACAGGCGGCGGGTTTTACTGCGTTGATGCGGGGTGGCCTGGGTGCTGATCCCGATGTGCGTCAGATTGTGGCCACTTTGCGCTGGGAGGGTGCGGAACGTGTGTTGAATTTGCTGGGCGCCAAACGCCCGCTGGCGCCACTGTTGCGCACCGCGATGCATGGTTGGGTGGGGTTACTGGATGAAGCCGTACTGGATTGGTTGGAACATCGGGATCTGGAGCACGCACAATTGGCAGCGGTCATTCTGAATGCATTAAGCGCATGTCTGTTGAGTGTGGGGCGGGACACAACCGGCATTGCAGATCGGGTTGTGAAACGGATTGGGCAGTCATAATAGTGCTCCGCCTTCAGCTTGCCGTGGATAAAGAGCAGGTTCAGGTCCAGTTGCCGGCGCATAGCCGCTCCAATGTTATGAATAGTTCAGATAGTTATTGCGAAAACGATGCGTCGGATAGATAACATCTGGCACAGTGCAAGCCAGAACATTGCTCAAGGAGAAAGCATCATGACCGCAAAAAACCAGAATGCATTGATCGTTGTTACCAGCCACGACAAAAAAGGCAGTACCGGCAAACAGACCGGCTGGTATTTGTCCGAGGTTACGCATATTTACTACCCACTGATCGAAGCCGGCTACAACGTGGAATTCGCCAGCCCGAAGGGTGGTGCCGCACCCATGGACGAAAGTAGCCTTGATGTGAAAGACCCGGACAACAAGCGCTTTCTCGACAACGAAAAAGCCATCGGCCAGCTGCAGAAAACGATTCCCATCGCCACTATCGATCCATCCCAATACAGCATCATTCATTTTGCCGGCGGCCACGGTGCCATGTGGGATTTTCACAACAATGATGCGATCAACCGCGTAGCCGCAACCATTTACGACAACGGCGGCATTGTCTCCGCCGTGTGTCATGGCCCCGCAGCATTGGTCAACATCAAGCTCGCCAGCGGCAAATATCTGGTCGATGGCAAGGATGTCAGCGCGTTCACCAATGCGGAGGAAGCGGAAGTGGGTTTAACGGACGTTGTACCGTTTCTGCTGGAATCGAAGCTGCGTGAACGCGGCGCGAAAATGCATCCAGGTAAAAACTGGCAGGATCAGTCGATTGTTTCCGAGCGGCTAGTGACGGGGCAGAACCCGCAGTCGGGTCATAGCGTGGGTAAGAAAATCGTGGCGCTGGCGGCTACGTTGAAATGACCGGATTTATTTTTTCTGTTTAAAACAAAAAGGCCCGAGTGGGCCTTTTTCCAATCTAACCAGTCCTGCGGTGCGGAAGTGCCGACACTTGAATCACTCAATGCCCCGCTTCCTTCTCCGTCAACTTCTGCCCTTCCGTCCCCGTGTAAAACACAATAATTTTCACCGGAACCTCACTCACCGCGCGGCCGTTGTGCAGCGTGTTCGTGACTTCCGCCAGCGCCTCCCCCGTCTTCAATCGCCTTACCGATCCATCTTTCAGATGCACCTCCAGCTCCCCCTGCATGATCATGCCAAATGACGGCACCGGATGCAGATGCCAACCGGTTTCCCCTCCCGGCGCAATCTCGATAATCATGCCGGTAACCTCGGCCTTGCCGGTGGGATACTGGATTGGTTTTCCATCCCAACTGGTGGTTTCTTTCAGCACTGTCGTCACCTTCACCGCCGATGACGCTTCCAGGGCAATGGCGTCCGACTGAAACACCCAGGCCAGAACAGGCACTACCAAAGCGGCTAACGTTTTCATATCACTCCTCAAATTTTTTTAAAACCGCGCAGACATTCACACGTTTATTCTGTAACTCAATTGCGCCTCATCCCCGGTCATGCCTCGAAATCCCCAGCAATGCGGCGGTTGTTCGCTGATCGTGATTTCCAGATCCACTGGATCGATATCCAATTGATCCTTGAACATACGGAACAGGGTTTTGATCAGGGCTTTTTTGGTTTCTTCAGTTCGCCCGACCATCATATTGATTTCAAGCACGGTGTATCTCTGCGATCGGCCGCCGGGAAAATAAAAATCCTCGGCTTTCATCGGGATGAAACGGTGGGCCCGCTTGTCTTCCGGCAATCCCAGTTCCTGCATCATGCAACGATGGATCAGATCAGACATGCGGGCTTTGATGGGATTCAAGTGCTCGTCTATTCCATAGATAACAATCATGCAAATCTCCTTGTTCAACTCGGTCCGTATTTGCGCTGCATCAGGTTCCCGAGCAGAATACAAATTCAAGCTCATGCTCAAGTCAAGCATTGAATGCAAAAGGTGATGTGATGGATATAGCCGAGGTTGCAAAAGCGTCAGGGTTGCCCGCTTCGACGCTGCGGTATTACGAAGAAAAAGGCTTGATCCGTTCCAGCGGGCGCCAGGGTTTGCGGCGTATATTCAGTGCCAATGTATTGGAGCGTCTGGCGCTGATTTCCCTCGGTCGCAACGCCGGTTTTTCGCTCGACGAAATTGCCGCTCTATTCATGCCCGCCGGGTTTACACCGGCCAGGCCCGAAATTGACCGGCAACTGCTGCTGACGAAAGCGGATGAACTGGACAAAAAAATCCAGGAACTGACGTCCATGCGCGACGGCTTGCGTCACGCCGCCGCCTGCAAAGCACCCAATCACTTTGAATGCCCTAAGTTCCTGCGTCTGCTACGCATTGCGGGCCGTCATCGACCCGCTGCGCCGCTGGAGCCACAGAAAAAGCCACGCAAGCCCAAAGCGGGGAAAACCTGAAGCCGGTGAAAATGTTCCGCTATTTGCGGCTTCCCGGCCGCCATCGGCCCAGCAGCGCATCCAACTCTTCCCACAACTCGGGGCAAAGGCCTTGCCTGAACGCTGCCTCGCGAAATGCCAGATGCTCGCCTTCGTACACTTCCCACTGCTGCTGATTGTCATCGACCACACAGGTGCGGACATTGGCCAGGCGATCGGCAGTCTTGACCACCAGGGCGATCTCGGTTGACCCAACCACCGTCGCCAGCCTGGCGTACGTTTTGGCCTTGCGCTCCTTACGATTGGCGCCGGGCTGATCAGTCAGCAACGACACGCACTCCGCCACCAGATCGCCGAATTGATTACGCACCTGCTGCAACGTGGTGTCGGTGTCTTCCACCACATCGTGCAGATACGCAATCGTTTGCGCGACGTCGCCGTACGGCTGGCAAATCTCCGCCACCGCGTCCAGGTGCACGATATAGGGAAAGACGCCGTACTTCTGATCCCCGTGCGCCCTGACAGCCACATTTCGTGCTTCTGCAGATGTGCTCATGGCGTCTCTCCGGATGCAACGTTTAAGCCTTGGCGGCGTGAAGCTCAACATCCAACGATTGGAAATCACAGCCACTGACTGAAAATTCCCGATAGTCGCACGTCAGCTCGGTTCCTGGTTCCAGATCATAGGCGGCGTAGTAATTGGATTCCACATCGGACACCAGGCAAGGATTGTCCGCGTGATTCATATGCCGGGACTGATCCAGATTCACGATCAACTCGTTGGTTTGCACCGAGCGGTAGGCATACAGCTGCAGGAAAGAATGCATCGACGGCGGCAGGTTCGCGACGTCCTCTTCCTTTAACACCTGATCGAACAGCGGATGAAATTCCCAGACTTTCGTTCCCTTCGACACCCGACCCACGCAAAACAATCCCAATCCATGAATTTTGGATTGCCGAATTTCGGTTTCAATCAAAAGCACGCAATACCAACCTTAGTTGAAGTGGCGTTTAGTTAAATGCTAATGAAGCAGTAATAGTTAAACCCAAAGTGCCCGCATCTGGCAAAGAACTGCCGCACCGGCACGCCTTTCAAAATTACTTGGCTATTTTTACTTCATTGTCTTGCGTAATACCACATGTGTTGCAGCGGCAGACGGCACGGTTTCCACACATTCATAACCCAGGGCACGCATATCGACGCCCTCGAACAGCCGCTCGCCCCGCCCCAGCAGCACCGGCGCGATCACCAGATGCAGTTCATCGATCACACCCGCATGCAGATACTGCTGGATGGTGCTGGCGCCACCGCCGATGCGCACGTCTCGGCCATTCGCCGCCTGCCTCGCGCGATCCAGTGCCTCGTGAATGCCGCCGGTGACAAAGTGGAAGGTGGTGTTGCCGTCCATCTGCAGCGGCGGACGGGCATGATGGGTCAGCACAAACACCGGCACATGATACGGCGGAACATCACCCCACCAGCCGTTCCAGCTCGGCTCCGACCAGGGGCCACGCACCGGGCCGAACATATTGCGGCCCAGAATCCAGGCGCCGACATTTTCAAAGCCGCGCGCCGAGAAATCATCATCGATGCCGGTCTCGCCGTCGGCATTACCGAGCACATTGCGCTGGAAGGTACGGGTAGGGAAAGCCCACTGGTGCAGGTCGGGCCCACCGACACCCAGCGGATTGTCGAGACTCTGATCCGGGCCAGCGCCATAGCCATCCAGTGACACGCTGAAGCAGGCAACTCTTACCTTTGTCATAAATGGGCAATTCCTCAGCGGTCAGTTTCATGATTTTCATCATTATGCGCACGCTCAATGTCTATCACAATCATCTCAGCAACCAGCATAATTAAAAGCTATCAAACACCCCAACAATCTTCATTGGAAACTAACAGGCCAAAGGGCTATCAATATAGGGACAGACACCATTTCAGCGCTAATTCCAAACGGGAGAGAGAACCATGACAGAAACAGGAAAATGCCCCTTCCACCACGTCGCTGGCGGCGGCACCAGTAACCGGGATTGGTGGCCAAACCAGTTACCCGTTGACCTGCTCAATCAGCATGGCAACCGCTCCAACCCCCTGGGTGAGAAATTCAATTACGCGGAAGAATTCAAGAAACTGGATTACAAAGCACTGAAGGCGGATCTGGTCAAACTGATGACGGATTCGCAGGATTGGTGGCCGGCCGACTTTGGTCATTACGGCCCGCAAATGATCCGCATGGCCTGGCACTCTGCCGGCACCTATCGCCTGACCGATGGTCGCGGCGGCGGCGGGCGCGGTCAGCAACGCTTTGCCCCCCTCAACTCCTGGCCCGACAACGTCAACATCGACAAGTCCCGCCGTCTGCTGTGGCCCATCAAGCAAAAATACGGGCAGAAGATTTCCTGGGCTGATCTGTTCATTCTGGCCGGCAATGTGGCGCTGGAATCCATGGGTTTTCGCACCTTCGGCTTTGCCGGCGGCCGTGAAGACGTGTGGGAACCGGATATGGATGTGAACTGGGGTGCCGAGCTGAAATGGCTGGATGTCGATCCCAAGCGTGTCAGTGAAAGTCGCGAACTTGCCGGACCGTTTGGCGCCACCCATATGGGCCTGATTTACGTCAATCCCGAAGGCCCCAATGCCAGTGGCGATTACCTGGAAGCCGCAAAGGACATTCGCGCCACCTTCAACCGCATGGCCATGGACGACGAGGAAATCGTCGCGCTTATCGCCGGCGGACATACCTTCGGCAAAACCCACGGCGCGTCCGAGGAATCACACAAAGGGCCGGAGCCGGAAGGCGCCCCCATCGAAGCCATGGGCCTGGGCTGGACCAGCAAATATGGCAGCGGCTTCGCCAGTGACACCATTTCCAGCGGCCTGGAAG
>DATLII010000683.1:0-3111 GCA_035539495.1 Dongiaceae bacterium | reverse complement strand
AATCTCTCACTGCGTATCAGATGTACCGTCAATCCATGCAGGCGCGGGTTCGGCGCGGCGATGTGCTGAAATTTCTGTTCCAGTCGAAAAAATTCCCGCGTTCGATTTTCTTCTGCGCCCAGCAGCTGGAGCAGTGCGTATTGCAGCTACCGAATTTCGACACAGTGCTGACTCAGATCCATCAGTTGATGGACATGGTGCAGGACGTGGATCTGGAAAGTTTCGACCAGAATCAGCTGCACGAATTTATCGACCAGTGCCAGATCGAGTTCAACTCGATTCACGGCGCGCTGGTGGATAACTACTTCCTCAGCGGTCGCATCTACCGGCAGGTACCAAAGCAGGTACAGAAGGCGAGCTGACTTTCGGTCACTCGCTGCAGCCTGCTGCCACGGATTATTGGCGTCATCTGCCCGCCCCCAAAGCCAGGCGTTTTTACCAGTATTTCCTATACTGGTAAAAACATCGCCATTTGGCTTTTCCCGCAAGGATAAGGACTGATGAATCAGGCCTCCGTTGTGCGCATTCATCTGGGCACATTGCGGCGCCTTACGCTCGGGTTGACGTATTTTCGCGACTGGAGCGTGCCGCAGCTGAAATCAATCGAGCCGGGTTGTCGCACTGTCCTGGCCCCTGTTCCCACGCTCCTGTTGCAACTCAATGGGTTGGAGCCGTTCGCCTATTTCCTGATTCGCGGCGAAGTGCAATTGCAGAACGCCCAGGACGAAACCCGCGTGCTGCGCGCCGGTGAGTTGGATGCCGGATTTCCCATTGCCCAGCAACGGCCCTGCCCGGTGCGCGTGATCGCATTGCCCGGGGCCGAATTGTTGCGGGTGGAAAGTTCCAAATTGCGCAGTCAGCAGGTGGGCCGTGCGCCAGTGCGTTTTTTTGCAGCGGAAGAAGCGCAAGATGCGCCCTGGCGTGATCATCCCCTGGTGCTACGGCTGATTCGCCAGGCCCAGGACGGCACGCTGGCATTACCGAGCATGCCGGCGGTGGCGCTGCGTGTGCGGCAGGCAATGGGCCGCGAAGAAGTGCGGATGGATGATCTGGTCAATATCATCAACACCGACCCGGCTATGGTGACGCGGCTGCTGAAAGTGGCCAACAGTGCGTTGCTGGGTGCGCAGACGCCGTGCGAAACCGTGAAATCGGCACTGCTGCGATTAGGCCTGGATAAATCACACAGTATTGTCACCAGTCTGCTGGCGCGGGACTTGTTCAGTGCTCGCACGGCCAGCGTGAAAAATTTCATGGCCCGACGCTGGCAGCACGCCATCGACATGGCTGCTCTCTGTGCCGTGTTGGCGCGACTGACGCCTGGTTTGCAACCGGAGCGCGCGCTGCTGGTGGGTCTGCTGCACGAGATCGGCGCCCTGCCCCTGATCCGCATGGCGGAAGCCTATCCCGACCTTACCCACGATTCCGACTTGTTGCGGGACATCCTCACTCATCTGACGCCAGAGCTGTCGATGCGGGCGTTGGAAGAATGGGGTTTTCATACCGACTTCATCAGCGCCGCGCAGCATCAGCATCACTGGTTCCGCGATCATGATGGCGCTGCCGATTACACCGACGTATTGCTGATCGCACACCTGCATGCGTTGGTACACGCTCGCGCGCAATTGCACCTGCCGCGGATTGACGAAGTGCCGGCGTTTTCCCGGTTGGCGCTGGGACAGCTGACACCGGATTTGAGTTTGCAGGTTCTGGATGAGGCGCGACAACAGATTCAGGAGTGGAAGGCATTGCTGATCTGATATGGGAAAAAAAAGAAAAGGGGCGACAGCACTTAATGCTGTCGCCCCTTTTTAGTTGTTACCCTCAAATCAGTTGGCGAACGGAATCACGATGCTGGAGCTGGTGCTGCCACCGTGCAGGAATTTCACTTCCTGATTGTAGGTGCCCGATTTTTTATACTGCGGATCTTCGGTATCGAATACCACGGCGATCTTGCTGCCCGGCTCAGTGGTGTAGGACGTAAACACCATATCGAATTTCAATTCCACCGCTGTGTTGGTCGGTACGTTATAACGGGTAACCGGGCCATGGGTAATCAGCTTGTCGCCACCCCACGGATCGATTTCATATACATAGGCCATCAGGTGCAGATTAGGTGATTGTGATTTCACCCACACACTCATGTTGATCGCGCCTACGATGTCTTTGGCTCCCGAGAAGGTGGCAGTGTCATAGCGGGCACCGGCTTCGCGGTAGCAACCGATAGGGCAGTTGATATTGAGATAGTACTTGGTGAAATTATCCAGGTCCGCTGTGCGATGCACGCCGGGAAGATGCGCTTCCATCAGGCCGCCGATCACCGAGGACAAGGTAATATCATCCAGAATAAAACTGCTGATAGTGTCAATGAAGAAGTCCAGATTCGCGGGCAGATTGATCGCAGTGGTGGCCTGGGTGTCCTGGCCGGTGTAGATGGAATAGTTGCTACTGCTCACGGTGCTGGTTTTCAGGTTGTTTTTCAATGGCGCCAGTATATTTTCCTTGGAACGATCGAAGTAGAATTTCTGCTTGCTGACGTGCACGGAATCTTTCGGGGCAACCCAGTCCGTGAATGTTGCGTCAGCCACTTTATCGGCCAGCTGCACTTTTTCCTCGGCAGTGATCATTCGGCCTGTCGCAGGATCGATTGCAATACCTTTCAGGTAGTGGTCGAACCACATGTGTGCATTATTCCAGGGAACGTTATTGTTGATGTGGCCAAAGTTGATACCCAGCGCTTGCGCAATGCCGGCCAGCGCGCCGCGAATTTCGCCCGCACCCAGAAAATCGGCCAGTGTGCCACCCACATTCAGGAAACCGCCCAGTTCGCCGGTAACGTGAATGCCGCGGTACATATCAAAGCGCTTGTCGTCGTAATTCAGTTTGCTGAAGAAGCGCTCCATCTGGTTGGACTGGAACAAATCATCCTGCAGGTTATTCATCATATACACGGGAATCTGGCGATTGTTATATTCACCAACGAAGGTTTCGACGCTGCGTTGCGCGGCCCAGTCCCTGACCTGTGCCATTTCATAATTGCCCATCAACCGATCCCAGTTCTGTTGCACTTCCGGCGTCAGATTACCAATCAGATCACCGGCAAAAATCAGC
>DATLII010000682.1:0-11382 GCA_035539495.1 Dongiaceae bacterium | reverse complement strand
AGTTACGCCAGCAATACCCGCTGCTGCAATGGGAAGAGAAAACCAGCGCCACCGCCCTCACCCTGCTCAATCTGGTGAACGAAGGCCAGGCCGATGTGGCCGTCGTGGATTCCACCGTATTCCAGACCTACCGCCCATTGTTCCCTGAGCTGCAGGTCGCCTTCCCGATCAAACAGCCCGAGCCTTTATCCTGGGCCTTCCAATCCACCATCGATGATTCGCTTTTCAATTCCGCCGAGCTGTTCTTCAACCGTGTGAATGCTTCCGGCAATCTGGAAGAACTGAGGGAACGTTTCTTCGGCCACAAGCAATTCGACTATGTTGGCGCTCGCACTTTCCTGACGCATTTGGATACACGCCTGGTGGAATACGAGTCGTTCTTCAAAGCAGCCAGTGAAGAAACAGGCATGGATTGGCGTCTGCTGGCAGCGATGGGTTATCAGGAATCCTTGTGGAATCCCAACGCAATTTCCCCCACTGGTGTGCAGGGTCTGATGATGCTGACCCAACAGACCGCGACGGAAATGGGTGTCACCAATCGTCGCAATGCAGAACAAAGTATTCGTGCCGGATCCCGCTATTTAAAAATGCTGCACGACAAATTGCCGCAGGATTTGGCGGAACCGCATCGCACCTGGTTTGCGCTGGCGGCGTATAACGTGGGCTATGGTCATCTGATGGATGCACGCAGATTGGCCCGTCAACAAGGGCAGGATGCAAATGACTGGTTCGTGGTGCGGGAAAAATTACCGCTGCTGTTGCGGCCGGAATTCTTCAATCAAACACGGCATGGTTTCGCCCGAGCGGGCGCGCAATCCGTAGCATTCGTGGCGAATATCCGACGCTATTACGATGCATTGGTCTGGGCGACGGAACGGGAGAATCAACGTTATGTGCCCACACCGGCCAACATGATGGCCTATCGCGATACACTGGTTCATTGATAGTTTTTTAAATTTCCCCGTCACCATCCTGAGGCCGTAGCCGCGCCTTCAATGCTTTCTGCTGTTCACGCCGGCTTTTGAAAAAATCACTGATCCGTTCAGAACAGGCATCGGCCAGACAACCACCCTCCACTTGCACGCGATGATTGAGCTGTGACTGCTCGAAGAAACGTTGCGTGCTGACTGCAGCACCGGCTTTGGGCTCCACCGCGCCAAACACCACACGCTCGATACGCGCGTGCACGAGCGCGCCGGCACACATGGCACAAGGTTCAATCGTGACGTATAGCGTTGCACCTGGCAGCCGGTAATTTTTTTCACTGGCACACGCGGCACGCAACGCGACAATTTCCGCGTGCGCCGTCGGATCACACCCGGAAATCGGTTGATTAAAACCTTCTCCCAACATTTGACCATCCCGCACAATCACCGCACCGACGGGTACTTCGTGTCGTTCTGACGCCTGTTGTGCCAGGCTCAATGCGTGGCGCATCCAGTGCTCATCGGTAGCGGAAAAAGGGGAAGCATTATCGGTCATGGGATTTGCCCACAGAGGAATAGACAGATCACAGTTTACCTCTTGTTGCGTGACTCTGCGCATAAAAATGGCCGTGCATGCCAGCCTCATGGCCGGATTAAACAAAGCAACAATCGCCTTCCAAACCAGACTTTCAATTACACAACTGCTTTTAACCAAAACATACATGCTGATTAAAGAACTCATCGTTATACTGCGGCCCGGATGCTTTCGCGCATTCGAAAATTTCAACGGAATGAAACGGATCGCTCAGGAGAGTGCTGTATGAAAATGATAAGAAACAGCGGCGTGCATTGGATGCTATTGCTGCTGGCAGTCTGGTTAGGCGGTTGCGGTGGCGGCACCAGCACCGTGGAAATGAAAATGAATCTGGCGCGGGAAGGACGCTCGACCGATAGTCCCACGCTGAAAACCCTTACCGATGGCAATTTCTACCACAATGGTTTTCCCACCGATCTACGTCGACAAGCGGATGGCCGCATCGGCATTGACGATTTTCCCCGCCGCATTCATACGCTGACCAATACTTACGTAGTCGCCATTCGGGACAATCTGCGCATGGCGGGATACCACACCATCCAGCCAGTTTATCTGCCGTTTACCGGCGCGCTCGATACGCAACGCCTGCCGAAAGCGGATCAGGATTACGCTGCAGCCAATTCGGCCATTCAATTGGTGGATGTGGATCCGGATTCGCCGGAGTATGGCCGGCGCTTTCCACTGCATGTAACCATGACCGGTTCAATCGATTCCTATCGTCCTGACAACCTGCTGCAATTGTTTCCCACGCTGGGTGTGAATTTGCGGCCCAATACTACCTACGCAGCATTTGTCACCAATCGCGCACCGATGCCGGTCAGCTCGATATTGAAACAGCATTCACAACTGGCGGCTGCGCTGAACGGCGACACGCAACTGCCAGCGGATAAATTGGCGATCTATGCGCCGCTGCGGGATTATCTGGCCAAGCAGAGCATTGCGCCCGCCACTATTATGGCTGCTACGGTGTGGACGACCGGGGAGCCGACCCGACGCCTGCGTCAGAGCGCGGAATATGTGGCCTCACTGTCACAGCAACCTGCCACCGAACTACAACGCACCAAAGATTTTCCGGATTACTGCGTGATCGAAGGCAAAGTGCAAGTGCCCGGCTTCCAGCGTGGGCAGGCGCCTTATGAATTGCTCGGCGGCGATGTGGTGTGGAATGCGGGCGGGCAACCGGTGCAACAATATTCACGCAACGCGAAATTCGTTGTCACCATTCCCAAACATGGGTCGATGCCTGCGGCCGGTTTTCCTGTGTTGGCATTTCATCACGGCGCCGGCGGCAGCGCGGCTCAGGTGTACAACCGCGGCCCCTGGGCGGGCGGCGATCCCGATGAAATTCCTGAAGGTGCTGCTGGTGGTCTAGGGCCGTCCATGATCGCGGCGGAAAGAGGTTGGGCCAGCACCGGCTTCGCGGGACATTTGAGTCAGGATCATCTGGGCGTCATTTTCGGCTACGGTCAGTTCCCCTACAACGTGTTCAATCCGGTGGCGTTGTACAACAGCTATTACCAGATGGTGTGGGAACGGGTTTATTTCCGCCGCGCGATCAATCGGCTGACGCTGAACACCAGTCTATGCCCCGATGCCGAAGCAGCGAGCGAAGTGAGCGCATTCCGCTTCGATCCCAATATGCAGGCGGTAATGGGCCAGTCGCTGGGTAACTGGACGGCCAGTTTGCAATTAGCAGCGGATCCCGATGGATTTGAAGGCGCGGTACTGACCGGCGTGGCGGGTACCTGGATGCGATTGTTCGCCAATAACGAAGCCAGCAAACTGGCGCTGGCCAACGGTGTGTTCAGTCTGCTGCCGGGTGAAACCGTCGACGATGCCCATCCGTTCCTGATGTTGATGGAATGGCTGTTTGGTGGGGCCGATCCTGTCGCGCATCTGGACAGCGTGTTGCGTTATCCGACCAAACCGGCGCCACATATTCTGGCGGTCTCCGGCATCAATGATGAAGGCACCAGCGAAGTCGGACAGCGGCCACATTTGATGTCGTTGGGCCTGGATCTGGCGGGCGATGATTTGGGCAACACCTATGACACGACGCTGATGCCGCACATGGCCATCGCCGGCGCACGGAAGTTGCCGTATCCGGTGGCAGGCAATATCGCAGTGCCAGGCCAGGACAATCATACCGGTGTAGTGGTGCGCTATGCGGATACCGTGCGCCCCGATAAAAATGGGCATCATGTGGCCTTCGATGAAGAAGAGCCCAAACATCAGTACGGTTGTTTGCTGGAGCAACTGGCGGAAGGAAAAACGCCGGTGATTGGTGAAGGGGTCAAACAGGGCGATCCTTGCTGGTAATGCCCTGCCCTGCGTCATCTTCGTGAGTTCCGGCTGGTGTTAAAGACTCACGAAGATGATTCGCGGACAGAATCGCATCCGCAGCCATTACGTCTGAACGACAGAACACAATCCTTGAACCGCCTGCGCCAGCGCTATCACCGATAGCGGCGCAGATCCCTCGGCTTTGTTGCTGAGCGTGACATAGGCCTGCTGCCCTGCCCCCACCGTGCCCGCAATGACTTTCGCCAGCGCAGCACGTGTTTCCAGATCAGGATCGACAAGACGATGATAGGGGGAGTACAAGCGTTGTGCGTCTTCGTAACCGAATGCACCATGCAAAGGATTGAGATTCCAGCGACACACTAAAGGGCCCGGCCACAGGGCGCGAAGGATGGGCAACTGTTCCTTGATCGGCGGCATTTTGGCGTGCAAACCCAAACAATACGTGGCGCCGGTTTCACGCAAAATGCTGGTGAAAAACGGTGTCAGCCACTGAGCGTCACGCACTTCCACTGCGACAATCACGCCGGGCGCGCGCTCGCATACATTTCGTATGGTTTGGAGCATCGCATGCAACCGCGTGGTTAATTCCGGCAACCGCGTCAGCCAGGAAGATGGCAGCGGGCTGATTTGAAATACCAGTACACCGAGTTTTGCACCCAGCCCCGCCAATGCCGACTCGGCAAAATCCAGTCGCGCACGTTCCGGATTGAGAAAGTCTTCATTTGCTTTTGTGCCACGACCCGCCTCATCCCGCAGCAGCGCATCCGTCACCAGTCCAGGCGCCTTAACCACAAAGCGGAAATTATCCGGCACCTGTGCCGCCATCGCTGCAAACTGGGCGACGGTCATGGGCCGATAGAAACTGCGATCCAGGCCGACAGCATTCAACAAGGGATGTTGTGAATAGGCCGCCAGTCCATGGCGGGACAGGGCTTCGGCAGAATAATCACGATTCCAGACCAGACCGGTCCAGCCAGGATAGTGCCAGGAGGATGTGCCCAGCCGCAGTGAGGGCGGCAAAGACGCAGCCAGTTCAACCACGGCCGGCTCAGGTGTCGCCGCGCCGACTATATCCAAATCAGCATCTGGAAAAAGCGCAGTTTGCATGAGCCGGTCCTGGCGTGTGATCCGTTGTAGGCAGGTCGCTTAGATAGAAAGGTCTCTTGAATAGAAAGGTCTCTTGAATAGAAAGGTCGCATAAACTGACCTTACTCCCACTCAATCGTCGCTGGCGGCTTCGACGAAATATCGTACGTCACCCGCGACACGCCGGAAATTTCATTGATGATCCGGCTCGACACCTTCTCCAGCAATTCATACGGCAGATGCGCCCAACGCGCCGTCATGAAGTCGATGGTTTCCACTGCACGTAGCGCGATGACCCACTCGTAACGACGACCATCGCCTGTCACGCCCACCGACTTCACCGGCAGAAACACGGCAAACGCCTGTGCCGTCTTGTGGTAGAAATCCGCTTTGCGCAGCTCTTCGATAAAGATATGGTCGGCATCACGCAGGATATCGGCGTATTCTTTTTTCACTTCGCCCAGGATACGCACGCCCAAACCAGGCCCCGGGAACGGGTGGCGGTACACCATGTCGTAAGGCAGGCCCAGCTCCACACCGATCTTGCGCACTTCGTCCTTGAACAACTCCCGCAGCGGTTCCACCAGCTGCATTTTCATATGTTCTGGCAAGCCGCCCACATTGTGGTGGGATTTGATGACGTGCGCTTTTCCAGTTTTGGAACCCGCAGATTCAATCACGTCGGGATAGATAGTGCCTTGTGCCAGCCACTTGATATTGTTCAGGCGGCTGCTTTCCACGTCGAACACTTCGATAAACATGGCACCGATGATCTTGCGTTTTTTCTCCGGGTCTTTCACACCGGCCAGCTTGCCCAGGAACAGGTCTTCGGCGTCGACGCGGATCACGCGAATGCCCATATGCTGGGCGAACATCGCCATCACCTGATCGCCTTCGTTCTTGCGCAGCAGACCGGTGTCAACGAACACGCATGTCAGTTTGTCGCCAATCGCCTTGTGCAACAGCGCCGCCACTACCGACGAATCCACGCCACCGGAAAGACCCAGCAACACTTCATCGTCACCCACTTGTGCACGTACCCGCGCCACCATGTCGTCGATGATGTTGCCGGAGGTCCACAGCGCCGCGCAGCCGCAGATCTCGCGCACGAAACGTCGCAGAATTTCCGCACCCTGTTTGGTGTGAGTGACTTCGGGATGGAACTGCACGCCGTAGAAGCGCTTGTGCTTGTTCTCCATCGCCGCGATCGGGCAGCTTGCAGTTTCGGCGATGCAGTCGAAGCCGGGGGGCAGTTGCGTCACTTTGTCGCCGTGGCTCATCCACACATCCAGCCTGTGACCGCCGTCGTGATCGTCGAAGCCGTCCAGCAGCACAGCACCGTTGCGGGTCCGCACTTCGGCATAACCGAATTCACGCAGGTTGGAGGCTTCCACCTTGCCACCCAATTGCAGCGCCATGGTCTGCATGCCGTAGCAGATGCCCAGTACGGGTACGCCCAATTCGAACACGATGGGATCGGCGCGATAGGTGTCGGCAGCCGTCACGGTTTCAGGGCCGCCGGACAGGATGATGCCGCTCGGGTTGAACGCCTTGATATCCTCGGCGCCGGCATCGCACGCCCAGAGTTCGCAATACACGCCGATCTCGCGCACGCGGCGGGCGATCAACTGGGTGTACTGGGCGCCGAAGTCGAGAATCAGGATGCGGTGGGCGTGGATGTCGGTCATGGCTGGATTCCGGTTGGGTCAGACGGTTTACGAGAGGAGGTCTGGTGCCGGCTTGGATTTTCAGACCGTCTGCCGCAGGGATGCGGCAGCCGAGCGTACAGGGATGTATTCACCGCGTGTCTGAAAATCCAAGCCGGCACCAGATCTCCTCTTATCAAAAAAACAAACGCCTGACCCAAGGCCAGGCGTTCAGTAACGTACTCGTTGCGCCTCAGCCGCCGACGCGGTAATTCGGCGCTTCCTTGGTGATGGTCACGTCGTGCACGTGGCTCTCTTTCATGCCTGCACTGGTGATCTTCACGAAGGTAGGACGGCTACGCATTTCCTCGATAGTGGCGCAGCCGGTGTAACCCATACTGGAACGCAAGCCGCCCATCAGTTGATGCACGATGGCGGAGATGGGGCCTTTATAGGGAACGCGGCCTTCGATGCCTTCCGGTACCAGTTTTTCCACGCCCTGCGCTGCATCCTGGAAGTAGCGGTCGCTGGAACCCTGGCTCTGGGACATGGCGCCCAACGAGCCCATGCCACGGTACGCCTTGTAATAGCGACCCTGGTTCAACTCCACTTCGCCCGGCGCTTCCTCGGTACCTGCCAGCAAACTGCCCACCATGATGCAATGCGCACCGGCGGCAATAGCCTTGGCGATGTCACCGGAGTAACGCACGCCGCCATCTGCGATCACCGGTACATTCTTGCCTGCCAGCGCCGCCACCACATTGGATACAGCGGAAATCTGCGGTACGCCAATGCCGGCCACAATGCGAGTCGTACAAATGGAGCCAGGACCGATGCCCACTTTCACGCCATGAGCGCCGGCTTCCGCCAGGGCCAACGCGGCGTCACCCGTGGCGATGTTGCCGCCGATGACTTGAATGTCCTTGTAGGTCTGTGCAATCCAGCGCACCCGGTCGATCACGCCTTTGGAATGGCCGTGGGCGGTGTCCACTACCAGCACGTCCACACCGGCTTCCACCAAAGCGGCTACCCGCTCTTCGGTGCCTGCACCGGTACCAACGGCAGCGCCTACGCGCAAACGGCCCTGGTTATCCTTGCAGCCATTGGGGTAGGCTTCTGCTTTCAGGATGTCGGTGTTGGTGACCATGCCTTTCAGGTGGAATTTGTCGTCCACCAGCAGGACTTTTTCAATCCGGTATTTGTGCAGCAGAATTTTGATTTCTTCGGTGCTGGTGCCCTCTTTCGCGGTCACCAGTTTTTCCTTGGGTGTCATGATGCTGGACACCGGCAGTTCGTAGCGGTTCTCGAAGCGCAGGTCGCGGCTGGTCACGATACCCACCAGCTCCCGCCCCTTCACTACCGGTACGCCAGAGATCTTGTTGGCGTTGGTGAGTTCCAGCAATTGGCCGATGGTGGCTTCCGGATTGATGGTGATGGGATCACGCACCACCCCGCTTTCGTACTTCTTCACCAACCGCACCTGACGGGCCTGTTCCTCGGCGGTCATGTTCTTGTGCAGAATGCCGATGCCGCCTTCCTGAGCCATGGCAATCGCCAGGCGGGACTCGGTAACCGTGTCCATCGCGGCGGAAATCAGCGGGATATTCAAGGTGATATCGCGAGTCAGGCGGCTTTTCAATTCGACATCGCGCGGCAGGATATCGGAGTAGCCAGGGATCAGCAGTACATCATCGAAGGTGAGGGCTTCCTGAGCGATTCGCAGCATGGGTACCTGCCTTTGGGGAGGGGGAGCGAGTAAACGCGGGATTATAGCAAAGCTCGGTGGCCGTTGAAATAAATGGCCCATTCGGGGGCATTAAAGACATTTTCGATAAAAGGATGTCAGATTGAGGGTTGATGACCGGAAAAAACAATTAAGCCAAGTGACTGATTGATAATATCAGTGCTTCGGACACCGTGACTGATAATACTTATTAGCCGTACTTAATACTTGTATTGACTGTGTCGGCCGGCCACCGCTGCCGTGCCTTTCGAGGGAAGCCATGCAAATTGATCCGTTCTTTCAGGTGCCTCAGCACACCCACCCCACCAGCGCGGGCGAGGTGCAGCTGCCATTGTTGTTCAAGGAAGCCGACGCCGTATTGGCCATGTTCCTGTGCGATCTGGATCGGGTAAAACAACAATTGGAGGGCACCGGGCTGGAGCCCGCCCTGGTGATCGGGCGTCAGGCCATCGTGATCCTGGCCATTTACGATTTCCTGCAAAGCACTATCGGCCCCTACCGCTCGGTGCCGCTGACCATTCCCGTTTGGCGCGACAAGGGTTTTCGCCCCATATCCCCCTGGCGCGAGCTGTTCCAGCGGGCCGACAAGCGCCACATGGGGTATTACATGGTGTCGGCCGCCACCAATACCGCGCTCAGCTACACCACCGGCCGGGAGCTGTGGGGCTTTCCCAAGCACATGGCCCGCATCGACTACCAACAGCAGCGCTCGCGGTTGGGATGTCGGGTCTATGTCGGCGATGAGCCACTGCTGGAATTCGGCGGCATCGGCTTTCCCATCAGCTGGAACATGCAGCTGGACAGCAATATGTTTTCGATTCGGCAAGATCAACTGCTGCGCACGCTGGTGAATACTCGCGGCCGTTTTCGCGCCTATTTTCCGATGGGCTATCGGCTGCACGTGGGCGATCGGGAACATCCGTTCACGCAAACGGCGCGAGTACTGGGACTGCATGGAAAGCGGCCGCTGGCGGTGGTGACCAGTTCGGATTACCAGGGGCGTATGGACGAAGGCGCGGTGGTGGAGAAGCGTCAGCCAGTAACGACAGGCTGTGCGCACGGCAAATCAGTGAATCGACCGAAGCAACCGGCCCAACTGCTGGCCTAAGGTTGCCCGCTACGTGGTAAGCGTCAAGGTGCGCGCGCTCACGAAATGGCGTGGCTCACCGCTGATCGGATCGATGAAGGCCAATTCCTGCGCCAGCAATTGCAGTGGGTGCGCAAAGTCGTCAGGGGGACGGACGGGCGGGATTTCCGCAGACTCTTTTTCTAGTGGCTTTTTTTCTAATTGCCCTTTTTCCAACGGTCTTTTTTCTATTGGATAGTACGGATCATTCAGGATGGGAATTCCCAGCGCCGCCATGTGAATGCGCAATTGGTGCGTCTTGCCGGTGAGAGGGAACAACCGGTACAGACCGAGCGCATCCTGCCTTGCAATCAATTCAATTCGCGTAATGGCATTCACTGGCCCTGATACTTCCTGGCGCCGATAAAACTCCGCCGCGGGACCGATCCGGCTGGAATGCGTGAGCGGAAATGACAACGCGCCATTCAACGACGCCACTGCAAGATAGGTTTTTGTTATCTGCTGCTGGCGGAACAATGCATGGTAAGCGTCGCGGGCGCGGGCGTTACGGGCAATCATCACCAGGCCTGCGGTGTCCCGATCCAGCCGGTGCAAAGCTTCCAATGCACCGCTGCCCTGCTTGTGCCGCAATCGGCTAATCAGCGTTTCCTGCACGTAAGCCCCCGATGGTTGCGTGGGCAGAAAATGGGGCTTGTCCACCACCAATAGATTTTCATCCTCGAACAGAATGATTTCCTGAAACGGTACGATTATTTCTGCTGCCTGCTCGCGGTAGTAGTACAAGCGCGTCGCGGGCCGATACGGCGCATCGACTGGCACACTGATGCCCTGGCTGTCGAGCACATCGCCATGCTCCATGCGTCGCCGCCACTCATCCGCTGGAATTGCAGGAAAACGCGCAATCAGAAAATCCAGCACACGCGGCCAGGATTCGGCGTCGATCAACGGCGGCAGAAAAACGCTGTTAGGGCGAATGCCGGCGCGTAGGGGCAAGTCGGGAGGGGTACTTTTTTTTCGCACGAGGAAGCCGGGGCGATGGGTATCAAAGGCAACGATTATCCCCCATCGCCGCGACGATTGAAAATTGTACCTTGGCTATACTCATAACAGAGAGTCCAACCCAGGCATTGGCAACGTCAGGAGACTAGATTGGCTAAGGAACAGCTACCCGTCAGCGAATTGTATGTGGGGGCCTATATCGAACTTCCGCTCAAATGGAACGAGCACCCCTTCCTGCGAGGCCGCTTTCTTATCAAGGATGCGGAACAGATCGGCGTCATCCGCCAACTGGGGCTGGAGTATGTGCTGCTCGATCCGCGCCGATCCACGTCACCCAAGCCGGCAGCATCGGATGATTCATCCTCATCGTCCCCGGTAAACCCGGAACAGTACGATGCCCAAATCAAAGAGGCATGGAAATCCAAAGAGGCATTGAATGCGGAATTGCAGCGGCGTCGGGACGACATCCGCGCTACGGAAAGGCAGTTCAAGCAGACGGTCGCCAAGGTCAAGGACATCAACAACAAGATGAACCACCACCCGGCACAAGCCATTAATGATGCCGATGAATTGGTGGGCACCATCATTCACTCACTGCTGAACAATGAGGACAATCTGGTTCATTTGATGGGAGCGAGCAATCTGGATGATTCGCTGTATTACCATCAAATTAACGTTGCGGTGCTGTCATTGTTGCTGGGACGCCAGCTGCAGCTCTCCGAGGCGGACATGCAACTGCTGGGAATGGCCGCGCTGCTGCACGATATAGGCAAGATCAAGGTGGCGCCGCAAATACTGCGCAAAAAGGGCGCTCTTACCAAGCCAGAGGAAGCCGTCTTGCGCCTCCATCCAGTTTACAGCCGGGAATATCTGCAGAAGTTTCTCAGCGAGCATCCGCGTGTCGCTCAGATTGCCGAGCAACATCACGAGCGCTCGGACGGCAGCGGCTTTCCGCGGGAGTTGTCGGGTGATCAATTGGATCCGCTTAGCCATGT
>DATLII010000681.1:0-3760 GCA_035539495.1 Dongiaceae bacterium | reverse complement strand
GTGACGGACAGGCGCACGTAGTCCACCTTGCGTCCGAATTTGTCCACCAGCGCTGCGTTGTTCATGGCTTCAACCTTCATTTGTCTTGGCAGCCTGCCAGCCGGCTTCCATTTGCGCCAGCGAAGCTTCGTCCAAGCTAATACCTTGTTGCAGTAATGCTTTTTCCAGAGAACGGAAACGACGCTCGAACTTCTGGTTCACCTTCGTCATCACCATTTCCGCGTCCAGCTTGTAATGCCGCGCCAGGTTCACGCAGCAGAACATCAGATCCCCCAATTCATCGGCGATTTTGTCCACCGGAGCCGCTTCCTGCATTTCCTGTTGCAGCTCCGCCAATTCCTCCTGAATTTTATCCATCACCTTGAACGGATCTTCCCAGTCGAAACCTTTCCTGGCAACTACCGCCTGCATCTTCTGCGCCCGCCGCACCGGCGACAGACTGTTGGGCACCTGATCCAGAATGGATTCACCCAACTGATTTTTCTCGGCTTTTTCCTGCTGTTTGATGGCGTCCCAATTGGATTTGATCGCCGGTTCCTGCGCCTGCTGACCCGGCTCGATTTTGCTGCCCAGAGTGCCCTCAGGAAATACATGGGGATGACGCCGCACCAGCTTTTCTTCCAGGCCTTGCGCCACTGCGTTGAAATCGAAGCGGTTTTCTTCCTGTGCCATCTGGCAGTAGAAAATTACCTGGAATAGCAGATCGCCCAGTTCCTCGCGCAAGTGTTCCAGATCGCCCTTCTCGATCGCGTCCGCCACTTCATAGGCTTCCTCGATGGTGAAAGGTGCGATGGTGCTATAAGTCTGCTTGGTATCCCAGGGGCAGCCGATCTCGGGCTGACGCAACCGCGCCATCAGGTAACGCACGCGCTCAATGGGTGTCGCGTTCACCAGATCCAGGTTGAGCAATTCCACCAATTGTTCGCGCGTACTCATGTCAATGTTCACTCTTTTCGGTGATCTTGCTGTATTGGTGACCTTGCGTTTCCTAGAGCCGTGTTTTCAATGGCCCCTGCTTTCAATGACCGCCCTGGTGAGAGCGTTTCACTTCCACCACGTTCGGCAACTGGTTGATGCGCGCCAGCACGTCGCCAAGAGCAGCGAGGCTATTGATCTCAATCGTCAGCGCCATACTGGCGGTATTATCGCTGCGATCGGACAGCGTATTCACCGCAGTAACGTTGACCCGCTCGCTTGCCAGTAACTGCGTGATATCGCGCAACAGACCCTGACGGTCGTATGCCTTGATAAAAATATCCACCGGATACGAATGACCGACTTCCGCAGACCAGCTGGAATCGATGATACGGTCGGCATGGGTTTCCATCAGCCGCGCCACTTCCTTGCAGTTTTTACGATGCACGGTGACACCGCGGCCAACCGAAATATAACCCACCACTTCGTCGCCAGGCACCGGTTTGCAACAACCCGCGATGGTGGTCATCAGGTTGTCGACACCGTTGATACTGAATTCCGACGTGACCGGATTGATGCGCGGCCGGCGCGTATCCAGCGGCAATAGTTCCTGTTGCGGCTGATCGCCTTCCATTTTCTCGACCGCATTCAGCACCTGGCTGACGCGAACATCGCCCGCACCCACCGCTGCATGCAGATCGTCGGTAGTTTTCAGGCCGAACGTCTGCGCAATACGCTCCAGATTGAGCTTGCCCACATCCAGGCGTTTGAATTCACGCTCCAGGATTTCGCGGCCATCCTCGATGTTGCGGCCACGGTCCTGCATCTTGAACCAATGCACGACCTTGGCCCGCGCACGGCTGGTGCCGATAAAGCCCAGCGAGGGCTGAAGCCAATCGCGGCTCGGCCGGGATTCATTGCCTTTCAGGATTTCCACCTGCTCGCCCGTCTGCAGCCGATAGTTCAGCGGCACGATGCGGCCGTTCACTTTCGCACCGCGGCAACGATGGCCCACTTCGGTATGCACGTGATACGCGAAATCCAGCGGCGTAGCGCCGGACGCCAGATCCACCACATGGCCATCAGGTGTGAAAACGTAAACGCGCTCATCGATAATATCGTCGCTGAATTGCGACAGCACGCTGCTGACGGCGGAATCGCCCAGCTCTTCCTGCCATTCGAGCACCTGCCGCAACCAGGCAATTTTGTCGTCGTAGCTGCCGGTCCGCGCCGTAGCGCCTTCCTTGTAACGCCAGTGCGCACACACGCCCAGCTCTGCTTCGTCATGCATATCCTGGGTTCGGATTTGCACTTCCAGTACTTTGCCTTCCGGCCCCAGCACCGCGGTATGCAGCGAGCGATAGCCGTTTTCTTTCGGCGTGGCAATGTAGTCGTCGAATTCCTTGGGAATGTGTTGCCACAGATTGTGCGCAACGCCCAATGCCGCGTAGCAATCGCGAATTTCCGGCACCAGCACCCGCACGGCGCGGATGTCATACACCTGGTAGAAGTCGATGTTCTTGCGCTTCATCTTGCGCCAGATGCTGTAGATATGTTTCGCGCGGCCACTGATCTCTGCTTCGATGCCCACCCGCGCCAGCGCATCGTGCAGCTGTTTCACCACCGTGCGGATGTAGGTGTCGCGCGCCATGCGCTTTTCATCCAGCAATTTGGCGATGCGCATATAGGCTTCCGGCTGCAGGTAGCGGAAGGACAAATCCTCCAGCTCCCATTTCAAATGACCGATACCCAAGCGGTGCGCCAGCGGCGCATAGATGTCGAATACTTCGCGGGCGACTTTTTGCTTTTTATCTTCCGGCGCGCCTTTTACTGCGCGAATCGCGCAGGTCCGTTCCGCCAGTTTGATCAGGGCGACGCGCACGTCGTCCACCATCGCCACCAGCATCTTGCGCAAGTTGTCGAGCTGATCGCTGGCCTGGCCAAGTACGACTTTTTTCTCAGGGTTCATCACCGCGGCGATCGCCGCCATGCGCAGAACACCTTCGATCAATTTCGCAATGCCGGTGCCCGCCATGCGACTGACATTTTCCAGACTGGTCTGACGCTCACGCACTGCGCGATAAATAACCGCAGCCTTGAGAGAATCCGTGTCCATTCGCAGATCGGCCAGAATTTCCACCATCTCCAGACCGGTCTTGAAACTGCTGGCGGAGTCAGCCCAGGCATTCTGGGAATTGGAGGGCTTGTCGCGCAAATCGCGGCTGTATTCCGCCAGCTGCAGCAGGCCTTCTTCGTCGGTGATCTCGACTTTTTCCTTGAGATGCTCGATCCAGGCCCGCAAATCGATGCTGCCGTCTTCCCGAACCACCGGATTGTTGCGTACTGTCACCATGGCTGTTTATTCCGGTTCAAAGACTGCAATGGATTCTACATGGGTAGTGTGGGGGAACATGTCCATCACACCCGCCCGCAGCAGTTGATAGCCCTGCTTCTTCAGCTCGCCCGCATCCCGAGCCAAGGTGGCGGGATTGCAGGATACATATACGATGCGCTTCGGTTTGAACACTGTCATCTTGCTGACGATCTCTAGCGCGCCGGAGCGCGGAGGGTCGATCAGAATTTTATCAAAACCGCCCTGCGCCCAGGGCTGGCCTTCAAACGGTTTGGTCAGGTCGGCGCCGAAAAAAGTCACGTTGGACAATTGGTTGGCCACCGCATTTTCCCGCCCGCGCACCACCATCGCTTCGTCGCCCTCCACCCCCACCACCTGCGCAGCTTTGGTTGCCAGCGGCAGGGTAAAGTTCCCCAGGCCACAGAACAGATCCAGAATACGCTCGCCCGGCTGCGGATCGAGAAATTCGATGGCCTGTTTCACCATCTGCTG
>DATLII010000680.1:0-5005 GCA_035539495.1 Dongiaceae bacterium | reverse complement strand
AAGAAAAAGGGTGCCAGCTTTCACTGGCACCCGATCTTTCATCCAGTTTATTGACGCTCCAATCAGAAATCGTAACGTGCCGAGAAGCGCACGGCGCGCGGAGCCTGGAAGTTCACCGCATTCAAGAAGTTCGGATTATAGACCGGAGCAGCACGCTCCTTGTCGCCGGTTTCCGAGTACTCGGTGACTCGATCCGAATTAAACACATTGAAAACGTCAACCTGCAGGCGCAGCCTACCGGTACCTAACGTTGGCGTCCATGCCAGAGACAGATCAAGCGTGTTTGTCCACGGCGTACGACCATGATCGCCACGTTTTCCCAAATGCGGGACGCCTTCAGCGTCATGGCAGTAGAAACTGGATGCCGAGTACGCACTTATCGAACTTTCGTAGCCGGGATCGCTCTCAGGGATGAAGCCGTTGCAGTTGACGGGGCGACCGGACTGCACAAGCAAATTACCCGATACATGCCACTGATCTGTGATGTCGTACGTTCCAAACAACTTAAAGGTGTGCCGTCTGTCATTGGGAAGATAGCCGTAGCTTCCCTTGGCGAAAGCAGCGAAATCCCAGTCTTGAGTAATGCCAGCATCCGCCTGTTCCAAGGTGGAATTCACGTAGCCTTCGGAATTGCCAATACTCTTGGCGTAAGTATATGAACCTTGCAGGTACCAATTGTCAGTCTTGATGCGCTCGAAGAATACTTCCATTGCCTGATACTTGCGGCTGTATTTTGGCAATCCGAAATAGTCCTTGGGAATCGAAACGACGGTGTAGTTTCCATCATTGTTGAGATCAAGTGCCAGGTCGGTATCCTGGCCGGGGTTTACCAAATAGCATTGCGCAGCGGTAGAGGAATCGTAATCCGTATATCCGTTGTCCGCGGCCCACTGCTCGAGAGGACCGTGCATGCAGATATCGTCGAAGCCACTCTTGACTTTGCGCTTGATGCCGCGAACTCCCAAGGTCCAGTTTTCCGTCAACTGCGTTTGGATGCCTAGGATAAATTCATCCTGATACATCGGATCCAGATTGTCTGCCGCGACCGTCGCCGGGTTCGGCGCAACGCGGGAACCGTTGACGCCGGTCGGCCCCAACTGTGCGCCGAGAGTTGGCGCACCCGTGACCGGATCGATAGCAGTAAACTGATAGTAATCGGTCAGCGTTTCCTCAGCGCCCGATGCACGAATGCTGGTGTTATTGGCAACTGGAATGAAATAGCGGCCTGCGTTACCAAACACTTTGAAGGTAGAGTCACCATTGACGTCCCACGAGAAGCCAACACGCGGGGCAACCAGATCATCGGACTTCACGAAAGATACGCCATCTGCATTCATGTTGTCGAAGCGCTCGACGCGAACACCTGCATACAGCAGGAAGTTATCGGTAACGTTCCAATGATCTTCAATGTACGCCGCTTCGTTCTTGGTTTCATACCCTCCGCTGGAGCGATAAAGGTGGCGCACTCGAACGTATTCCTGAGTATTAGGAACGCCATTTGTACTGCCATTCGTCGGCGCCGCAAAGTAACGATAGTAGACGCCGCCGGCGAAAGTCGAGGCCGTGAATGTCGAGGTGAACTTTTCGCTATCTACGCCAGCACGCAGCGTATGATCTCCCAGGCGCCATTCGGCGTCGATGCGCCATGCCTTACGAGTGTCGATGTCTGGGCCGGCGTTGGCTGGACGCACAGCGGCAAAAGTTGCCGCCGGCCAGCAGCCGAGATAATCCAGGCCACCAAAGCGGCCGTCATATACAGTAGGGCAGTCTTCGCCTGGCAGGCCACCCTTTACATAGGGATTATCAAATTTGAGATCACCATACTGAGCCGACAGGGTGAAGTTATCAGTCAAGTAACCCGTGTACTTCCCGATCAGGACACGGCCACCACTGGGGCTCTCATAGGAGTAGTCCGCAGTGTCATGGTTTCTGCTGAACTTGTTGCTACTAGTATAATGATCGACCTTATCTTTCTGCTTGTTGTAGATTCCGGTGAACTCAAGCAAGTGGTTGTCGGTAAGGTTCCAATCCAGCTTGACGATACCCTGCGGCGAATTGTTCTTTGTCCGGGTGCTGTCGTTCTCGAAGTAACGATCGCTGGTCTCATTACGACCTTCCACCAAGCCAAAGAAGAAAAGGCGATCCTTGATCAGCGGCCCGCCACCGTAGATGTTGTATCGAACACGGTCGTCCTCATTTGCCGACCGGTAGACGAAGTAGCTGCCATCATCGAGGGGATCTCGGCTGATTACATCCTTGCCGGCCTTCTGCAGACTGGATGGTTCCCAGTACGCGCTGACGCCCCCTTTCCATTCATTGGTACCGCGCTTAGTGACGATATTGATCACGCCACCAAGCGAACGGCCATACTCTGCGCCATAGCCGCCTGTCTTGACCTGCTGTTCGCCAATCGCATCAAACGGCATGTTCGCGTAGGAAAGCAGGGAGCGGAGATTGGTAACATCAAAGCCGTTGATGTAGTAGCCGTTCTCCGCAACGGATGCGCCACCGAAAGAGGCCAGATTGCCAAGTCCGGTATCGCCACGGACAGTGCCCGGAGCCAGGAGCGCCACATTGGTGATATCACGGGCAACCGGTAGAGCCTGGATTTGCTCTGCAGTGAAGACGGTCGTCGATTCCACAGAGGATACGTCGATGGGATTGATCGCACCGGTACCCACGACAGTCACTGTATCAAGCGTATTGGCCGACGCTGTACCGGTGAAGTTCAACTCGGTACCTGTTCCCACGGTGACAGCCACTTCACGACTACTGCCATTGGCCGTGATGCGGTAGCGGCCAGTCGGAAGCTGTGTTGCTGCATAGCGGCCGTTGCCGTCAGCAGTTATCTCGCGCTTGGTACCCGTGTCGGTGTTCTCGATGGTAATGGTCGCACCTGCTTCGGCTCGACCAAAGACCGAGCCTGCAGCGCTTTGCGCCTGCACTCCACCAACGACGCAAAGACTGAGCGCCATGCTTAGCGCCGTCCGCCTGATACCCTTGGACAAGGGCCCCATGTGGGTTGTCATCGTGCTCTCTCTCTCTAAAGTCAAAAAAAGACCGGCAAGGGCCGGCCCCGAATACAGGCGAAATTTGAACGCCTGATGACCAGAGAATAACGTAACTTTTACGCTTGAGCTCAGAACTGAAATTACGCTCGCAAGCTTAAATACTCAATTAAAACAATAGCTTATGACAAAACACATCTCATCTGACTTCATAGGTACCAGCCATCCCGGCAGCATCGTGCCAATTCCATGGCCGACGCGTAAGTCAGTCGAACGAGGGATATCGCTTTCAAGCCTCCAACTCACTCTTTAGTACGCCTAGGTGTGCTTCGTACTTCCGCCAACTTTCAATATTCCGGGAGTGAACACCCTCCCTGACTTGCGAACTGCTTGCTGTCGCCGAAGGCGATTGGTTGCGCTCGATTGCCGCCATGTCGGAATGAGGAATCAATCCGCAGAACCTCGCTACTTTGGCCAGCGTCTCATCCGCCTTTTCTACCAGTTCTTCATAGTCCACGCAGAAAAACGCATCCGGTATAGTCGTCTTCCAATGCTCGACAAGCCGGCCAAAGCGACGGTAATGGCGGGCCATCTCGGGCAAGCTATAGCTATAGGGATACGCGCCACCGGAAAATAGGTGCTTGAATGTGGAGAAACAACTATCCATTCCACCACGACGCAAACAAATAACCTTCGCGGTGGGTAGCGCTCTGTGGATCAAACCTGCATTGACGAGGTTGTTGGGAAGCTTATCGACAAGATATTTGGCGCCTTCGGTGCGCCAAGCCGTCCGCGCCAGGTAGTTGCGACCCAGAGAAGGGAAATCGATCCTGTTCAGGCGAGCCAAATCAGGCTCCGGGGCTTCAGCAATGAATCGGTCTATCTCCCATGAAAACTGCTGAGGGAAATCGCCAAGCTCTCCAGCAAGCCTCACATCCGGGTGATTTCCGAGCATCCGTTCTAGCAGGGTGGTGCCACTACGTGGCAGACCAACAATGAATAGTGGAGTATGCGTCTGCATTTCTGCCCCTGTCGAGTTGGAGTTCTTGTCCAACCGTTCGCAGAACGCGGCGTCGAAAATTTCAAGTAGCCCTTGATAGCCACGCTCGTATCTGGATTCCATATAGGGCACACGCGCGCGCTTCAGCGACGTCACTTTCTCCAGGACACGCCAGGCCTCTACGACATCTCCTGCATCATCCAGTTCTTTGAAGAGTGCATACTGGAGATAGATGGTTTCTTCGGAACCTGGTTGGGTATGGGATATCGCTTTTCTTATCCGCGGTACTCTACTGCCTGGAGGATTGCTAACCGAATGATGCGCCAATGACCAGTGTGCCTCCGCGTGCAAGGGGTCCAAGGCAACACAGCGTTCGTAAGTTTCTGTTGCTTCCTGCATCCGCCCCAGATACCTCAACGCATTTGCACGCGCGAATATCAGCGATGACGGCGCATTTCCGATGCTGGACAAGGCGTGATCCGCCAGTTCCAGAGCTTCCCGATGGGCACCCGCAAGGCCGAGGTATTGCACTAATCCCATGCTGTAGCGCAGAACTACCGGGTCGGACCAGTTGGCGGAGGAGATAAGATCCCGCGCCTCTTTGTATTCTCCCAGCACAAGCAAACGCATGCTGAGCTCGGTGATGAATTGCTGACTGCCGCTTCGCTTCCAGGCCGGTACGGCGGAACGGACTGCGCGCAAGGACTCCCGGAAATCACCCTGGCTCTGCGCAAGTGCGGACAAGGCCAGCCACGCCCGCGGTTGGGCCGGGTCCAGCGCGAGAATCTGCTGGTATATGCCTCGCGCATCGTCAAAACGGCGTTCCGCCATCGCTTGACGGCCACGCTGGACATAAGCGCCGATATCCGGGTTCTGCATGCTGGAGGTCCGATGACAAAGTAAAAATCATAGAGCAAAAACAGAACGGCCGCCCGAAGGCGGCCGTTCGCTCAAACAGACTTCCCGTCCATCTTAGAAGTCGTACTGCACCATGAAG
>DATLII010000679.1:0-2445 GCA_035539495.1 Dongiaceae bacterium | reverse complement strand
TTTGCCCATGGGAGTGCTTTGCAGATCAATACGGGAGGTGGAATCGGGATGCAGGCAAGTGATGGTGGAGCCTTTGCGCAGGATCTCGGCCGGTTCACCACTCAGGTGTACCACCCGTTCCCAGACTTCATTGTCGAAGGGTGCGTGGTAGATGGCCATGGAGGTGATCTGCCCGCCGCTGAGCATGACGGAATGCCCCTGGTAGCTGGTCTGCCGCGCAGCCGAGAGCATCTTCTGCACCCACTGTTCGGCGTTTTCACCCGCCATCGCCAGGGTCGACTCCATCACCAACGAGCCGGCCATCATCGCGCCTGCCACCAGCGTGCGCCACTGCACCATGTCCGATTCTCCCGACCTATTTCGCAGACGAATTAGGGGTGGCGGCCTGGGTAGCCGGCTTCAGCGTTACGACCCGGGCATAAGGTGCTATGCCACTGGCCGTGTTGAAAGCGGCGTTGCCAGAATGGGAGATAAGGTAGTCATTGAGTCGATCGTCAACGTCCGGGTTGTAGCGGATGATTTCCGGCGCGTTCACCACAGTAGCAGGACGGTATGCACCGCCTGTTTGCGCAACCGGCATCAAGCCGGAGGTCATAGGCGCAGACGCCACCACTGTGCCCGATGAAGCCGGAGCCGCTGCCACCGGCGCAGAACCGGCGACCGGTTGTGGCTGCAGATTCTGCCAACCCAGGATCACCGCCGCCGATACCGACGCCGCCACCGCCACATTGGCAAATGGCTTGAGCAGCACGTTGGTCACTGCCCTTTTCGCCGGAGCTGCCGCGATGCCGGCATGGGCCGGTTCGCTCTCCAGCGCCAAAGCGATCCTCGCGGATAAATCCACCTGCTGCCATTGCGTGGCCCGACCGTGGGTCTCGCCCTTCAGCACGGCGCTTGCCAGCTGATAACGGGCCCACTTCTGCGCCAACTCCTGGTCCTGTTCAATGTTCTTCAGCACCCGCCGGACATCCAGCTCGGAGGCCTCGCCATCCACCAAAGCGGACAGCTCTTCCAGATTACGCTCGTTCATCTTTCTCACCTGCCTGGAGATAGTGCGTCAATTCTCAGTGAAGCCCGTACCTTCACCGACTGCAAACCTTCAAACGTTTAAACCTTCATCATGGCAATACGCTTATCGATGGCTTCACGACCGCGGAAAATCCGCGAACGTACCGTGCCCACCGGGCAATCCATGACTTCGGCAATTTCCTCATAACTGAGACCATCGAATTCGCGTAACGTCACCGCTGCCCGCAAATCTTCTGGCAAATCCCTTAGCGCCTGAAACACGACCTTTTCCAACTGGTCTTTCATCATTTCCTGTTCGGGATCGGCGAATTCATGCAACGCATCACTGCCGGCATATTGCTCCGCCTCTCCCGCATCGATATCGGAATCGGGCGGACGCCGCCCCTTGGATACCAGATAATTCTTGGCAGTGTTGACGGCAATACGATAGATCCAGGTGTAGAACGCGCTGTCGCCACGAAACTTGGCCAGTGCGCGGTAAGCTTTGAGAAAAGCATCCTGAGTCACATCCATTGCCTCGTCCGGGTCTCGCACAAAGCGGCTAACCACCGCGATCACCCGGTGCTGGTATTTTTTTACCAGCAGGTCAAACGCCCTCTTGTCACCATTCTGAACTCGTTCCACCAACAGCTGATCGGGATGTCGCTCAGCCATTCACACAAACTCCCCATCCGGGCCCTCGCAAACAGCGCGAAGGGCAGTGTCCTTAAAGACCGGAAACGCTTGCGAAAGTTCCAGCCGCTTGTGCCCGGCACATCTCGATTCGAGCGATTATGACAATCCGGCTGTATAATACCGCCAAGTCAAAACAATACGATAACCGATTTAGGGGATGCCCGGCCTGACGGCCCAGCGCCCTTCCTGTTGTGGACCCTTCGATGACGCGATTCCAGCACGATATCCTCATTATCGGCAGCGGTGCTGCCGGCCTCACTGCCGCTCTGCACCTGGCGCCGTTCGCGCGCATCGGCGTGTTGAGCAAGGGGCCGCTGACTGCCGCCAACACCTACTACGCCCAGGGTGGGGTGGCCGCGGTGTTGGATGAAGGGGATTCGGTGCAGGCGCATATCGAGGATACCCTGATCGCCGGTGCCGGCCTGTGTCATGAAGACGCCGTGCGGATGACCGTGGAAAATGGCCCCGACGCCATCCGCTGGTTAATCGGCCAGGGCGTGGGCTTCACCACCGAAGAACAAGACAACGGCCAGACCGAGTACCACCTGACCCGGGAAGGCGGACACAGCCATCGCCGGGTGATCCATGCCGCCGACGCCACGGGTTTCGCTATCTCCAGTACCTTGATCGAGCAGGTACGCAAGCAGGCCAACGTAGCGCTGTTTGAATCCCGGGTCGCGGTAGATGTGATTACCACTCAGAAGCTGGGACTGCCGGGCAACCGGGCGCTGGGTGCATACG
>DATLII010000678.1:0-2768 GCA_035539495.1 Dongiaceae bacterium | reverse complement strand
GCAGCAATCCCACCGGCAGCGCCAGAATGGCAACCATGACGGCGGCGAAAATGCCCCAGTTCAACCGATGCCGGCTTTTCGCCTGCTTCAGGCGAGACTGCAATGACGGCAGCGAGTGCAGGTGAGGATCGTCGAGAATGGTGCGATCGCTGGTGTACAGCTTCCAGTCCGGTTTTGACGGGTGGTTGATGAAAAGCAGGCGGTCGCTGGCGCCGCCCTGGCTGATTTCAGCGCCTTGCAGCGGGAAGCGTACTTCGCTCTGGTCATTCTTAAAATGGATGTCGTGGGCGCTGACGGTCAGCGTGCCGGACGCGCGGCCATTCTTGAAGGCGGAATGAAATGCATGGCCTTCATATTGGCAGGTTTGCGGCGAGAAAGTGGTGGTCATGTTGCTGTTTGCTGTCGCTTATTGCGCGGTGTTGACGGAAGGCAGCGTCTGCAGCAACTGCCCGACGCCGAACTTGATCCGCTCCTCGCGCACGTTTTGCGGCAGATCGGGCGCCGCAAAAATCTGCACTACGCCCAGCCACTTGGTTTGCAAGCCAGTAGGATCGAGCAGGAACAACAGCAGGCTGCCTTTTTCGTAGTGCGTGTCCTGGCCGACCAGGCCAGGGTCGAAACCCAAGGCGTCGCGCAGTTGGGTTTCATTTAGCTCGTCGCCCATTACCAGTACGCCTTCCACCAGATAGGCTGGTGTGGTACCCGCTGCTGCTGTGGCATAGCCCTTTTCTTGCAGTTGTTTGTCCACTTCCTTCTGAATGAAAGCCACCTGGGCGGGATCTGCCGCCACACCGGGCGACAGGTTCAGGTGCAGTTCGTTTTTCCAGGCCAAGGTACTGCCAGGCTTGGGTGCGAAGTCGGGGGTGCTGGTGGAAACTACGGACGACTGGCGCAATTCCCGGGGCAGGTCGTTGGGCGCGGTGGCCGTGTCACAGCCGGACAGTACAAGAGCGCTGGCGAACAGCAGGGCAGGCAGACGGAAAACAGGCATAGAACGCATCCATGACGGAGAGGCAAGCTGGTATCATAGCAGACAAATGTGCCTGAGGAATTCGCCATGCAATACCGCATCATCCCCGTAACCCCGTTCGAACAGAACTGCTCCCTGATCTGGTGTGAAGACACACGTAAGGCAGCGGTGGTGGATCCGGGTGGCGATCTCGATCGCATTCTGGCGGCGGTGAAACAGGAAGGCGTGACGCTGGAGAAAATTCTGCTCACCCACGCGCATATCGATCACGCCGGTGGCACCGCCGAACTGGCGGAGAGCCATAAACTACCGATCATCGGCCCTCACAAGGGTGACGAATTCTGGATTCAGGGTTTGCCGCAACAGGCGACCATGTTCGGTTTCCGTCCGGCGAAAATTTTTACACCGGATCGCTGGCTGGAGGATGGAGAAAGCGTGCAGGTGGGTAATGTGACCTTGAGTGTGCTGCATTGCCCGGGTCATACACCCGGTCATGTGGTGTTTTTTGATCCCGCTTCCAACTTGGCGATTGTCGGTGATGTGCTGTTCAACGGTTCTATTGGTCGCACGGATTTTCCCGGCGGCAACCACCAGCAGCTGATCGATTCCATCAAGCAGAAACTGTTCACCCTGGGGAATGATATCGAGTTCATTCCAGGGCACGGCCCCATGTCCACCTTCGGCAACGAGAAAAAATTCAATCCGTTTGTGGGTGGGAAGTGGGGCTGAGTGCCCCATTGGCCTCATAAAACTGCACCAGCTTCTGCCGGTTTTCCGGAAAATTGAACGTGGCAATGTGAGGGCCGCGTGTGGTGAACCATTCTTTTGGATCTTTCGCCTGTTGGAACACCAGCTCGCCTTGCTTGTACGGAATTACCTGATCATCGGGACTGTGAAAAAACAGCAGCGGGATGGGAGAGACGCCGGCAATGTGAGCTTTTGGGTCGTAATCCTTGGGCACAAACCAGGGCACGATAAACTGGAATGGCCAAGTGATAAAAGAACGGCTGGCAACGTCACGCGCGATGTCGCGATGGCCTGAGAATACCGCATCCAGTGCCATCGCTTTGAACTGCATGTCGGCCTTGGGCAATGTGCTGAAGTAGTAACTGCTGATGGCGGCGCCCAGGCTCTGGCCCAGGATGAACACTGGCAGATTGTGTTCCTCGGCATAGCTCAGCGTCCAGCGATAAGCCGCATCTGCATCGCTGTACACTTCGGGAAAATCCGGTTCACCCTCCGAGCGTCCGTAGCCGCGATAATCCAGCAACACCACGTCGAAACCTTGTTCCGGCAACCAGTACACGCTGCCGATGTGGGTACTGATGTTTTCCGCGTTGCCATGCAGAAACAACACCACGCCACGGGGTTGCGCGGCGTGCAGCAGCCAGCCATGCAATTTGACGCCGTCGCTGGCAGTGAAGGCGAGATCTTCGTAAGGAATGTCAGCTTCCGCTGGCGTGTGTATCAGCGGTTTCATCGGGTAAAAAAAGAAACCGCTGCAGGCGCTCGTGAGATTCACCATGACCAGTAGCAGAACAAGTCGGGCGACAGCGTGCATCGATGGCATCCTTGTGTCGGCGCGCGCTGGCGCGGGGCTCAGAAATAGTGGCGGTATTCCAGGCTCAATTCGTCGAATGTGGTGTTGATCTGTTTGCGGTGCAAAGCATTCAGCCGAATAGCGTCATTCTTGCCCAGGGGCAGGTTGTGAATCAAGCTCAGGTCGGAACGCTCGTGGCCATCACTGAACTGATAATAGTCGGCTTCCAGTTGCAAGGTGCCGATCGGCAGATAGAAC
>DATLII010000677.1:0-4978 GCA_035539495.1 Dongiaceae bacterium | reverse complement strand
TGGGGTTACGGGTCCGGATGAGAACCCTCGCGGGTTCGACCGGAGCCGCTGCCAAGCGGCGGAGGAACGTCGGCCACCGGCCGACGGCCCCGAAGGGGCGAGGCGCAAAGCGCCGAGTAATCCCTCCCGCATCGACCTCCCAGTCTTGCGCCGTTCTTCCTTTCCATGCCACCACAATCCCCTTCCTGCTCACCGAACCTCAATCCACTTTTCCCATAAACCCGCCCACTTTCCATTCAACCCACAGAACTTCTCAACATCGTCCATTTGGCGGTCGAATTTTCTCTTTCCCGTCAGTACTATTTGCGTCATCAGCAAATCAGTACCGTCTGGATTTTCCAGTTCGCGACCGAAACTCAGCCGACGAGAACAAGAATGAACCAGCCTCTGTGGTCTCCCTCTGCCCAACGTATTCAATCCACTCGCCTCACCGCCTGGCAGCAATGGCTGGCGCAGAAAAAGGGCGTACGGTTCGACGATTATTCTGCACTGCACCAGTGGACGTTTACTCACCGTCAGGATTTTTGGCAGAGCATCGCCGATTATTTCGAAGTGAAATTCCATGCACTGCCCACCGCCGTGTTGGAAAACGATGTCATGCCCGGCGCTCGCTGGTTTCCCGGCGCCACATTAAATTTCGCGGAGCATTTGTTACGCCATCGCGGCAGCAAAACGGCAATCATCGGCCATCTAGAAAATGGCGCCCGGCGTGAAGTGAGCTACGACCAGCTGCGCCTGGACACCGGTTCGCTGGCTCATTGGCTGAAAGCGCAGGGCGTAGGTGCTGGCGACCGGGTAGTGGGGATTCTGCCGAACATTCCCGAAACCGTAACCGGCATGCTGGCCACCGTCAGCCTGGGTGGCATCTGGTCTTCCTGTTCGCCGGATTTTGGCGTGCAGGGATTGTTGGATCGTTTCGGTCAGGTGGAGCCGACGATACTGATCTGCAGTGACGGCTATTTCTATAACGGCAAGCAAGTAGACTGCCGCGACAAAATCGCTGCGCTGGTGGCGCAACTGCCCAGCGTGAAACAGGTGCTGGTGGTGCCGGTATTGAACACCCAACCCGACCTGGCGCCCTTCAAGCAAGCACTGCATTGGTCCGTTGCGTTGAGCAATCCGCGCGAGCCGGAATTCGTGCCGCAACCGTTCGCTCACCCGCTGTATATCATGTATTCCTCCGGCACTACGGGCATGCCCAAGTGCATCGTGCACAGCGCCGGTGGTACGTTGCTGCAACATCTGAAAGAACATGCACTGCACACCGATCTGACCGAACGCGATGTGCTGTTCTACTACACGACGTGCGGCTGGATGATGTGGAACTGGTTGGTGTCGGGCCTGGCACTGGGTGCGACGCTGGTGTTGTACGATGGCTCGCCTGCTTATCCGAAAGCCGATGTGCTGTGGGATATTGCCGAAAGTGAAAAAATTTCCATCTTTGGTACCAGTGCGAAATACATTGCCAGCCTGCAGAACGCCGGCTGCAAACCGCGGGAAACCCATTTGCTGCCGCAATTGAAAAGCATCCTGTCTACTGGATCGCCGCTGGCCAACGAAAGTTTCCGCTACGTGTACCGCGACATCAAGGAAGATGTTTGTCTGTCGAGCATTTCCGGCGGTACCGACATCATTTCCTGCTTCGCATTAGGAAATCCCAATTTGCCGGTTTATGAAGGCGAATTGCAGTGCAAGGGCCTGGGCATGGCGGTGGATATTTTCGACGAGGACGGTCGCAGCGTGCTGGATGAGAAAGGCGAACTGGTTTGTACCAGTGCGTTTCCTTCCATGCCGATCGGGTTCTGGAATGATCCGGAAGGCAAGAAATACCAGTCAGCGTATTTCAGTCGTTTCGCCGGTATCTGGGCGCACGGTGATTTTGCTGAGCAGCGTCCTAACGGCGGTATGGTCATTCATGGTCGTAGCGACACCGTGCTGAATCCCGGCGGCGTGCGTATCGGTACCGCGGAAATTTACCGTCAGGTGGAAAAATTGGAGCCGGTGCTGGAATCCATCGCGATCGGTCAGGAGTGGCAGGACGATGTGCGGGTGGTGCTGTTTGTAAAACTGCGCCCGGGTTTGACGCTGGACGAAGAGTTACAGAAACAGATCAAAACCATCATCCGTGACAACACGACGATTCGTCATGTGCCAGCACGCATTCTGCAAGTCAGCGACATGCCGCGGACGGTGAATGGTAAACTGGTGGAAATCGCGGTGCGGGATGTGGTGCATGGGCGCAAGGTGAATAACCTGAACGCCATCGCCAATCCTGAGGTGCTGGAGGAATTCCGCAATCGCCCGGAATTGCAGGCATAAGCGGTGGTATAAAAAAGCGCGGTGGTATAAAAAAGCCTGGCTTCAAGCCAGGCTTTTTAGTTTGTATCCCGAAATGTGCGGCTGAATGTTTAGAGGTCAGATCACCGCGGCTTCCACCTGTGGAATCAGTTGCCGCATGGACTTGTGGCGCTGTTCCTTGGCGGAATAGATTTCATCGAACATGAACAGGTGCAGGGTACGTTTTACCAACCGGCAGTTCTCGCCGCTCACCCGTTCCCGGTAAATACCGTTTTCCCAGGCATATTGGTCGATATAGGCGATCACGAAAGCCATGGCCTGGCCACGGAACTGAAAGCCGAAATAGCGCTTCTGTACGTCACGCTCGCGCTCTACCAGAATGTGGAGTTTGCTGATGATGTCGAGCGGATGCAGTCCCTGTTGCATCAGCCATTGGTTGGCTTGCTCTGACAGCAGTACCGCTTCCTGGTCGCCGGTTTCAGTGATGTAACGCAGAAAACCCATATCATGACGACGGGTCAGCCGGTGGGCCAGTTTGAAATCCACCTTGCCGCTTTTCTTGCCTTCACTCTTGTTGCCATCACTCATAAGGAGACTCATAGAAGGAACCCACCCCAGAATGTCACCGTGGAGCTTTTACACTATCGCGAACCCCGACAATCTGTCTGTTTCCTTTTGTTACCGGGTGTGCCGGGGGTTGTGTATGCGGTAACACTATTTTTCCAGTTGTTGGCGATGGCCGATAATTTGCTTTCATATATTGAACGGATCGCGGGTATAACCTGTACGTACGTTGCAGGTACGCCTTGCAAGTGAAACGAAACCGTCGGCAACAGGACGCTGACCTGATTGGTAACCACCGCATGCAATTCAGCACTGTTCTGGGTCATCGCACCTATCAATTTCAGGACCTGAAAACCTTGTTGGCGAAGGCCAGCCCGCTGCGTTCTGGTGATGCCTTGGCAGGAATTGCCGCTGATTCAGGCGAGGAACGGGTGGCGGCGCAATGGGCGTTGGCAGAGATACCACTGCGAGCATTTTTACAGAATCCGTTGATTCCTTATGAAGAGGACGAGGTCACGCGATTAATCCTGGATTCGCACGATGCTGCCGCATTTCGCCCGATTGCGCATTTGACGGTGGGCGATTTTCGTAACTGGTTGTTATCAGATGCAGCTGACGAAGCGACATTGACTGCGATTCGCAAAGGAGTCACGCCGGAAATGGCGGCTGCGGTCAGCAAGCTGATGCGCGTACAGGACCTGATTCTAGTGGCGCGTAAATGCCGCGTTGTGACGGCCTTTCGTGACACGGTAGGGCTGCAGGGCCGTCTGTCGACGCGATTGCAACCCAACCATCCCACTGACAGTGCCGCCGGTATTGCCGCCACTATTATTGATGGCCTGCTGTACGGCAATGGCGACGCGGTGATCGGCATCAATCCCGCCACGGACAATATTCAACAAGTCACCACGCTGCTGCATCTATTGGATGATTTCATTCAGCGCTTTGAAATTCCTACGCAGTCCTGCGTGCTCACGCATGTTACCAACAGCATGTTGGCGATAGAGCAGGGCGCACCGTTGGATCTGGTATTTCAATCCATTGCGGGCAGTGAAGCGGCCAATCGCAGTTTTGGCATTCATTTGGAAATGCTGGCGGAAGCACGCCAGGCTGCGTTGGAGCTGAAGCGCGGCAGTGTGGGCAGCAACGTTATGTATTTCGAAACCGGGCAGGGCAGTGCACTGTCGGCGAATGCTCATCACGGCGTGGATCAGCAGACGATGGAGGCACGGGCCTACGCGGTGGCGCGTGCGTTCGATCCGCTGCTGGTGAATACGGTGGTGGGATTTATCGGGCCGGAATATCTGTACGACGGCAAGCAGATCATCCGCGCCGGATTGGAGGATCATTTCTGTGGCAAATTGCTGGGCCTGCCGATGGGCTGCGATATCTGCTACACCAATCATGCCGAAGCGGATCAGGATGACATGGATATGCTGCTGACGCAGTTCGCGGTGGCGGGTGGCACTTTCATCATGGGTATTCCCGGCAGCGATGATGTGATGCTGAATTATCAGACCACGTCGTTCCACGATGCGTTATATGTGCGCAAGGTGCTGGGATTGAAACCAGCGCCGGAATTTGAGCGCTGGTTGTTGCAGAACGGAATTTTCAATGAACGGGGTGAATTGGCGACGGGTTCGGCGCTGCCTGATTCGTTTCAGAAATGGTTGCGGTTGGAGGGGCGTCATGACCGGTAATGACGAGCTGAATGTAAATGGAAGTGAAGTGCCAGCCGAATCCCACGTGACGCAAAACGCTTGGTCGGTGTTGCGGGATTTCACGCCGGCGAGAATCGGACTGGGGCGAGCCGGCAGTTCACTGTCGACCCGGGTGAATCTGCAATTCCAGCTGGATCATGCGCGGGCACGGGATGCGGTGCTGGCGCCGCTGGATTTGGCGGCCATGGAGCGGCAGCTGGCGGACAGCGGCTTGCCCGTGCGCACGGTGCGGTCGCAGGCGGCTGACCGACGCAGTTATCTGCAGCGGCCGGATCTGGGCCGCAGCCTGCACCCGGACGACGCCGAGCAATTGCGCGAAAGCCGCCTGCGGCGGGCAGCGCCCTGGGATATTGTCATTCTGGTGGCGGACGGGTTGTCCTCCCTGGCGGTGGCAC